>NZ_BAAAUT010000017.1:0-120980 GCF_039534085.1 Planomonospora alba | reverse complement strand
GGCTATCCTCGCCGGAGCCAGATAACCCGGCCTCCACGAAACCCGGCGCGGTTCATTTGCCGGTCACCTATGGTGCGGATCATGGCAGACAACCCCGACGCGACTGAGTGCGACTGCGGTGCAGTCGCCGGCCCGCTGGGCGTATGCGTGGACTACTACCACGCAATCCTCTCCGAAGAGCAGACCGATCCTCGGATGTACCGGTGGCACGCGCCTGTGGTCTGTGCGTATCTCCTGCAGCACCCATACAGAGCTGACGAGAAGTACCTCGACGGCCAGTTCCGCCAGCTGCAGCTGTACCTGGACAAGGGTCTTGACGCGTTGCTTCGCGTAGCGGCTCATCAGGTGGCGCGGAACAAGCATGGGGCACGGTCGGGCTACGACATGGCGCCATTGGCGGTATACGAACCACTCCCGCCGGGCGGACCTCCCCGGCACTTCCGCGCCACGTTCTGCGGGTTGCCGTTCAGGGGCGGCAGTTTCGTGGCTGACGGTCATCTGACATACGGACACCACATCGAGGCCATCGCCGAAGCGACTGTGGAGTCCTGGAAATCCCTTCAGCGGGCCTGATGTTCCAGGGCGGCTGGACCCGCCCACACCATGCCGAGCTGCAAAAGGCCGGCGCCTGCGCGCGGCGGCGGCTGAGCCGTTCGGCGGCGCGGCAGGAACCGCCCTCTTCGGCGACAGCCACGACATACGCCACCGCCCGCGGTTGCCCGCGCCTCGATTCATCTCGATCGGTGATGAGTGTGGGTGACAAGCGCTTCTGGTCAGCGGCTGCTTCCCGGGCTGCAATCGATCCCGATCTCGGAAGGAGCTGTTCAATGGCTGTCCCCCATCGCAGGCCCTGGTCGTCGGCGCGGAGGCCGCAGAGGTCGTCAGCCTGCCCGCGAGCGGAGCGTTCGCCGTGCGGCTCGGCGGGTTGTTCGGGCCGCCGGTCTTCGGCGTCACGGCCGCCGCCGTGGCATTGCCTCAGGTGGCCCTCGCACTGCAGGCCGACGCCGCGGAGGTCGCTTGGCTCCTCACCGTGCACGCGCTGGCGCTCGGTGTGGGCACCGCCGTCTTCGGACGCCTGGCGGACTCCCGGGGGACGCGCGCCGTGCTGCTGATCGCGTCGCTGATGCTCGCCGCCGGTGCGCTCGTGTGCGTGGCGGCGCCCTCTCTCGGTGTTCTGGTCGCCGGGCGGCTGTTGCTGGCGGCCGGCTCCGGAGGCGCGACAGCGGTCGGCGCCGCCCTGCTGGCGAACGTGGACGGAGAACAACGGACGCGGGTGCTCGCCGGATACGGCGTGGTGATGGCGATCTTCGCGTCCGTCGCCACGCTGCTCGGCGGCGTGGTGACCACCTGGTTGAGCTGGCGGGTCACCCTCGTGCTGCCGGTGCTGTCCGTTCTGGCGGCCCCCTTTTTGCCTCCGGCCGGCCGTACGGCCGGGGTCGCGCCGTCCGATCGACGTCGCTGGAGCCGCGGCGCTGACCGTAGGCGTGAGCACCCTGCTCGTGCTCATCCAGGCCAGGACGCTCAAGCTCGGCATGCCCGTCGTTGCGGCTCTCGCGGCGGGGTTCGTGCTCGCCGCCGGCGTGCTGGCCTGGCGGGTGGTCCGGCGGCCGGACGGCTTCGTCCCGCGCGCGGTCGTCGGGCGGCCGGCCTACCGGATCGAGTCTGCGACCGGCGCCGGCATCTTCGGTGGCCTGTTCGCCGCCATGTACGCGGTCCCGCAGATCCTGGCCGGTGCATACGGGTGGGGCGTCCTCGGCATCGGCGCCGCGCTGTTGCCCGGCGCCGCGATCGGCGCGGTGCTGTCGCGTCGGGCAGGTCTGCTCGGTGCGCGCAACGGCCGCCTGGTGCTGGCCGCCACCGCGCTGGCGGCGGCCGTCGCCCTGGTCTTCACCGCGACGGGCCAGGGCGGTCCCTGGCCGGCGGTGCTCGCGGCCTCGCTGTGTCTCGCCGCGTTCGCCGTCGCCCAGGTAGCGATCATCGGTGAGCTGCCGGCGCGGTTGCCACTTCCGCTGCGCGGTGCGGGCATGGGTCTGTTCAACCTGACGTCCTTCGTCGCCGGCGGGGTGGCCGCCGCCCTCACCGGGGCGGCGGCCACGCCGATCGGCACGCTCCGCACGCCGGCGCTCGTCGCCCTCTTCCCCCTGTCCGCCGCCGTCGTGGCGGTCGTCACCCGCTCCCGGGCGGCCGGGCGAGAGGGGAGGAGCCGGGACGAACAGCACGTGACCCAGTGATCGCCGCGGATGAGCAGCGCTGCCAGGCCGGCCGTTCCACCGCATCCACGGCCGTCGGCGTGAAGGCTCCCGCGGGCGCTGACTGCTGTACGTCGGTCGCGGGTGGTCGTCCCGCGCGCATCTGTTCCGTCATCGCTGCACGGGTTCGGCGCCGGGCAGGTGCCGGCGCGTGCGCACCGGTGACAGGAAGACCGGCAGGAAGGCCGAGGCGAGCACGGCGCCGCCCATCCACAGCGCGACGCGGGCTCCGGCCAGTTCACCGGCAACCCCCGCCACGGCGGAGCCGGCCGCGAGCGCACCGGTCAGCACGGAACGGAACGTCGCGTTCATCCGCCCGAGCAGGTCAGGGGGCGTCAGCTGCTGTCGCAGGCTCACTCCCAGCACGTTGTCGATGCCCGTCTTGACCATGGCCAGGAGCCAGCCTGCTCCGGCCAGCCACAGCCAGGGACCGTGGCCGACGAGCGGCACCAGCAGCCCGGCGGGGGCCAGGCACAGGCCGGCCAGGCCAAGGGCTCGCCCGTATCCGAGCCACGCGGAGACCCTGCGGGCGCAGCGGGCACCAAGCAGCAGACCGGCTCCGCCTGCGGCCCAGAACAGGCCCAGCACTCCTGCCGGGAGTCCGAGTTGCCGGGTGAACAGCACCGGAAGGATGGTGTTGACGATCGAGGAACCGAGGTTGGTGAGGGTCGCGGTGAACGCCAGTGCCCGCAGCTCCCGGTGCCCGAAGACATGATGCAGGCCTTGCGCGATCTGCGCTGCCAGCCGTACGGGGGCTCCGGCTGCGGGGGGAGCGGCCGGGGCGCCGGGCAGGGCCAGGAGACGGAGTGCCGAGGCGAGGTGGGTGACGGTGGTGCAGGACAGGGCCACGGGTGCGGTGAGCAGCTGGACGAGCGCGCCGCCCACGCCGCGTCCGGCGACGTTGCCGGCGGCGATGAGACTGACGATCACGGCGTTCGCCTGGACCAGGCCGTCTCGGCCCACCAGACGTGGCAGCGTGCTCTGGGAGCCTACGTCGGCGAAGACCGTGGCACAGCCGTTCAGCAGGACGACCGCGTACAACTGCCCGAGCGTGAGCGAGCCGGACCACCAGGCCAGCGGGACGGAGGCGGTCAGACCGGCCCGGGCCAGATCGGCGGTGATCAGCACCCGCCGATGGCGCATCCGGTCCACCCACGCGCCGGCGGGCAGGCCGATGAGGAGGAAGGTGACCGTGCTGAGCGCGGCCAGCATGCCGACCTGGACAGGGCCGGCGTCCAGCGCGGAGACGGCGACGAGCGGGACGGCGACGTAGCTGATGTTGGCGCCGAGCTGGCTCAGGGCGGTCGCGGTGAACAGGGCGCGGAAGCCGGGGCTCCGCCAGGCCGAGTCGGAGTGCATGGTTCCGTTTCAGGTGGTTGGAGCGGGGGTGCGCGTGGTGTGCCGTGTCATGGCGACGCCGACGAGGACCACGACCATGCCGGCCAGGACGCGGGGACCGAGCGCCTCGTCCAGCACGATCGCCCCGAGCGCCACCGAGACGACCGGCAGCAGATAGCCGACCGTGGCCGCGCTGGTCGCGCCTTCGTCGGCGATGAGGCGGTAGCTGAGGTAGAAGGTGACTCCGGTGCTGCAGACGCCGAGGACGACGAGGGCGAGCACGCCCAACGGCCTCGGCCCGGCCAGCGCGCCACCGGCGGGCAGGGCCAGGAAGCTCAACCCGGTGGCGGCGATGAGCTGGGCCGCGGACAGGGCCAGGGGCGCGGTCCCCCTCCCGGTGAGCCGCCGATCCATGTACGCGAAGGCGATGGCGTAGCTGGCCGCCGCGCCGAGCAGGGCCAGCGCGCCCCAGCTCATCAGACCGCGCTCCTGCCAAGGAGCGAAGATCAGCAGCGTTCCTGCGAACCCGAGAAGGAGTCCGGCCAGCCGTACCGGAGACAACCCGCGCTCGGTGCCGACGACCAGGCCGATGAGCAGGGACCACAGCGGGGTCGTCGCGTTGAGCACCCCCGCCACTCCGGAGTCCACGCTCTGCTCTCCGGCGCCGAACAGGAAGAAGGGCAACGCGTTGCAGAAGAAGGCGGCGACGGTCAGGCGAGCCCACGTCCCGCGGTCACGCGGGAGGCGCTGACGGGCCGCCCGAGCCAGGGCGAGCAGCACGAGCGCGCCGAGCGCGGATCGGGCGGCGGTGATCTGGACAGGGGTCAGCCCGTTGTTCAACGCCAGCTTGATCCAGAGGAACGCCGAACCCCACAGAAGCGCGAGTGTCGCCATACGCATTGCCGGAACCCCTTCACCTCGTGAGATCCCAGCCAGGTTTCCCGACTCAACTCGACAGGACAAGTGAAAAGTTCTACAGATCCATTAAGCTGCCCTACATGCTTGACGTACGGCGGCTGCAGATCCTCCGCGCGGTGGTCACCAGCGGCTCGGTGACCGCCGCCGCGGCCAACCTCGGTTACACGCCCTCGGCCATCAGCCAGCAGATGGCCGCACTGGAGAAGGAGGCCGGGACGCCGCTGCTGGAACGCGTCGGCAGGGGCGTGCAGCCCACGGCAGCCGGGCGGCTGCTCACCGAACACGCGGCCGTCATCAGCAGGCAGCTGGCCGAAGCCGAAGCGGCGCTGGCCGACCTGCGCGCCGGACGCACCGGGCAGCTGACGATCCGCTACTTCGCCACCGCCGGCGCCGCCCTGGTGGCGCCCGCAGTGGCCTGGCTCCGCACCCAGCACCCGGGAGTACGCATCGACCTGAAGACGACCGACCCCGAGGACCCCCTGCCCGAGGTGACGCAGGGCCGGGCCGACCTGGCCATCGTGGTCGCCTCCCGCAACCGCCGGTATGACGGCGTCCGCCTCGTTCACCTGCTCGACGACCCCTACCGCGCCGTCCTCCCCAGTGGACACCGGCTGACGGCGAAACGGGTCCTTGACCTGACCGACCTGGCCGAGGAGCCCTGGGTGCGCAGTGAGCGTCCCGGTCCCTGCCTCGACGCGCTCCTCGACGGCTGCGCCGCGGCGGGATTCAGTCCCAGCTTCGCGGTAGAGAGCGAGGACTACCCCACCGCGCAGGGATTCGTCGCCGCGGGCCTCGGGTTGAGCCTGATCCCCAGCATGGGGTTGACCAACCGCCACCCGGGCGTCGTCATCCGCAAGGTGCGCAATCCCGAACCTGTCAGGGCGATCCACGCGGCCGTACGGGAGGCATCACCGAGCCGGCCCGTCCTCGACGGATTGCTCACCGCGCTCCGCAACGCGGCCGCACGGTGAAGGCCGCGCCTCGGAACCGGCCCCGCTCCCGCCTGGCGTCCCTGGCGCCCGTGTGCCGTCGTCATGACCTCACGGTGGCGGGTGACGCTGCCGGGTAGCAGCTTGAAGGCTTTCGAGCGCGCCGGTAAAAGACGGTCGGCCACGTCCGCGGCCTGGCCCGGGAGAGTCGGTCTGCACGGGCACGGCGGTGCTGGTCGCCGCCGGCCTGCTCGACGGGCGTCGGGCCGCCACCCACTGGAAGTACGGGGCACGTACTCGCCACCCGTTACCCGGAGATCACCGTCGACGCCGAGCCGATCTTCATCCGCGACGGCAACGACGGCACAGCAGCCTCGGCATGCTGACCCCGGTAGAGTCCGAGAACACGACCATCGTGGCATGACAATCCAGAAACGCGACTCCACAGGACCCGGGGCAGACCACCGGTGGCCAAGAGCGTCGGCTGCCATTCGCCGACCTGTAGGAGATCAACGCGCGCCGACCGGGACCGACTGCCGGCGAACTGCTGGAGCGGATGCTCGCCGGCCGCGGGACCAGGGAGCGCACGTAGCCGCTGGCGCATATGGGCCCCGCCCTGGGGAGGGCGGATTCCCCTCAGCGGAGCAGTACGGCACCCGCCGCGCAAGTAGCCTGCCGCGTCGGAACACCTTGCGCTGTGACCTGCCCGGTTCCGGAACGCGCTGATTCGTTACATTCCGGATCTTGCCAAGGAAGATCACGAGGGCGGACATTGACACGAGTCGTCAATCCTCGTCGACCCCGCAAGGGAGCCCCCCTCGATGAACCGCTGGAAGACGCTCCTGCTCACCCTGGCGCTGGCCGTACCCCTCGGCGCCCCGCCCGCGGCGGCCGAACCCCAGGCCCCGTCCCCTCCGGTGCCCGCCCCGATCACCGACAACGAGACCCGGCCCGTCCACTCGCGTGCCGACGCCCTGACCGAGACCGTGTTCGTGGAGGTCGCCGGGACCGACAGCGACGCCGACGGCCGCCCCGACCGGGTCGCCGTCGACATCATGCGCCCCGCGGCGACCGCCGACGGGCTGAAGGTGCCGGTCATCATGGAGGCCAGCCCGTACTACGCGGGCGGCAACGACGTGGCCAACCACGTCGTGGACCTCGACGGCTCCGACCCCGCGGGCATGGAGTACCGCCGCAACAAGTTCCGCGACCTGCGCGAGCAGATGTTCGGCGACACCGGGCAACCCGGCGCCCGCTCCAGCACGGCCCCGCCCTTCCCCGGCTACTACGACAACTACTTCCTGCCGCGCGGCTACGCGATCGCGCTGGTGGAGAACCTCGGTTCGGGCCGCGCCACCGGTTGCCCGACCACCGGCCTGCCCAACGAGACCGCCGGGCCCAAGGCGGCGATCGACTGGTTGAACGGCCGGGCCAGGGGCTTCGACGCGGACGGCGACGAGGTGCGGGCCGACTGGTCCACAGGGAACGTCGGCATGATCGGCGTCTCCTACAACGGCACCCTGCCCAACGCCGTGGCCGCCACCGGCGTCGAGGGCCTGAAGACCATCGTGCCGATCGCGGCCATCTCCTCCTGGTACGACTACTACCGCGCCAACGGCGGCGTGGTCGCCCCCGGCGGTTACCAGGGCGAGGACGCCGACGTGCTGGCCCGCTACGTCCTGACCAGGGAGAACGGGCAGGAGGTCTGCGGCGCGCTGATGGACGGCATCGAACGCGACCAGGACCGTGTCACCGGCGACTACTCGCGCTTCTGGCACGAGCGCAACTACTTGCCCGACGCCCGCAAGGTCCGGGCCGCGGTGTTCCTCGTGCACGGCCTCAACGACTGGAACGTCAAGACCAAGCAGGCCGTCCAGTGGTGGGAGGCGCTCGCGAAGCGGGGCGTGCCGCGCAAGATCTGGCTCCACCAGGGCGCGCACTTCAACCCGTTCAACTTCGCCTCACGCAACGCCGAGTGGCTGCGCCAGCTGCACCGCTGGTTCGACTTCCACCTGTACGGCCTGCGCAACGGGATCATGAACGAGCCGCAGGCCGACGTGGAGCACGGCCCCGGCCAGTGGGCTCAGCACGCCACGTGGCCGCTACCCGGCACCCGCGACGTGCGGCTGCACCTGGCCGCGGGCTCCGGTGGGGGGAGCGGCACACTGAGCCCCGGACGCGGCCACTACGGCGACCACCGCGAGGGCGGCCGCGCGGTCGAGTCGTTCACCGACGCCCCCGCCCGCACCGCCGAGCAGCTCGCCGAGAACGAGAGCGCTGCCGACCCGAACCGACTGGCCTACCTGTCGGCGCCGCTGACCGCTGACACCCGGCTGTCCGGCACGCCGCAGATCAAGGTCCGGGCGGCCTTCTCCGGCGGGCGCTCGCCGTACCTGACGGCGCTGCTGGTCGACTACGGCACCGACGCCCGCGCCTACGGGCAGGTCGCCTACGGGCCCACCCCGGTCTGCTACGGCCAGGGCGTGCCCGGCGACACCGGCTGCGCCCGGCTGGCCGAGCACGTCACCGTCACCGCCCCCTTCAAGGTCGTCACCAGGGGCTGGCTCGACGTGCGCAACCGGCACTCGGCCGCCAGGACCGAGCTGCTGCGCGAGGGCCGCTTCTACGACTTCACCTTCGACCTGCAGCCGGGCGACCACGTCTTCAAGGCCGGGCACCGGATCGGCGTCGTGCTGATCTCCACCGACCGGGACTTCACCCTCCGCCTGCCCGCCGGGACCCGCGTCGAGGTCAAGCCGGGCGACAGCTCGGTGACGCTCCCGCTCACCGGAGGGCGGCGCGCGCTGGACTGACAGCGAGGATGTAGGCGAACGCGGTGACGATCCTGCGCACGCCGGCGTCGTCGACCGTGCGCAGGGTCCGCTGCCGGGCGGGGGAGGGGGCCTTCTCCGCCATCGGCTTGCGGGCCCGGGCCAGAGCCGAGTTCACCGGGGCGGCCGAGCGCATCCGGCGGCTGGAGCGCGACGACACGTCGGCCGCCGTCTGGCTGCTGGCGCTGCTCGCCGGAGCGGCGGGCGCCGCGCTGCCGGCCGCCGCCGCGGTCGTGCCGGGGCGTCGGGGGAGCGCCGGCCCTGGTCCGGCTGCTGCGGGACGCGGGAGGCGCACCGGCGCGGGACGACGACGCGCCCGCCCCGCCGGTCTGACCCGCTCCCGCGCGGCCCCGCCCCGGCCCTCCGCGCGCGTTCCGCCGCCCGGGGCGGCCCCTCCCGCCCGGCCCGGCCTTCCCCGGGGCGCCCCTGAGGGGGTGACCCTGGCTTGTCCCTGATGTCGGTCCGCGGCCCTGCCGCCCGGCCGCTCCGGAACCTACCGTGGAGCCATGGGACGAATCCTGTTGATCGTGGCGGCCGCGGTGCTCGCCCTCTTCCTGCTCGGCTCGGTGCTGGGCTTCCTGTTCGGCCTGCTCAAGTGGGCCCTGATCATCGGCCTGGTCGCCGCGGCGGCCGTGTTCGCGACCAGGCTCCTGCGCTCGTCGAGGGTGCGCGGCTGACGGCCGCTCACTGCGCCCCGAAGGAGTGGGAGGGCTCCAGGGCCGCCCACTCCTGACGGCGGGCCTCCGCCACGGCGATCGCCGTGGCGACCCCGACGTTGAAGGATCCGACCCTGCCGACCTGCGGGATGTAGCAGACGGCGTCGGCGGCCTCCAGCAGCGCGGGGGAGCAGCCGTGGTCCTCGCTGCCGACCACCAGGCACACGTCTCCGGACAGATCCGCCTCGTGCAGGGGCACGGCGTCCCCGGTCAGCTCCACCGCGACGACCCGGAACCCGTCCGCCTTGGCGGCGCGCACGGCCTCCGGCGCGGGGACCGGCTCCTCCCAGGTGACGAGCCGGTCGGTGCCCAGGGCCGTCTTCTGCGCCTTGGGGTTGGTCGGGGGAGTGGCGTTGCCCGCCAGCCAGACGTGCTCGACGCCGAAGGCGGCGGCGGTGCGGAAGATCGAGCCGATGTTGAACGGCCCGGTCACCGACTCCACGATCAGGGCGAGCCGGCCCTGGGTGTTCCTGCGCCAGGTGCGGTTGAGCCGCTTGACGTCGGTCGGCCGCAGCTGCCTGCGGGGGTTGGCGGTCATCGCTCGCTCACCGTTCCTCGTCGTTCTCGTCGTTCTCGTCGTTCAACCGTCCGTCCCCGCCGTACGGCGGGATGCCGCGGGCCCGGCGGCGCCCCGTCTGTGCCTCCGCCGGCGCCCCCGTCAGTGCCCACCGCCGCCGGGCTCCTGCCGCGCCTCGACCCGCAGGATCCGGTAGGACGAGCGGGAGGCCGCCCGGGTCGCGGGCCAGCCCTGCTCGTTCAGCCACCGCTGCAGGGAGTCGGAGCCCAGGTGCTTCTGGACCACCAGGTGGGCGGTGCCGTCCGGTGTCAGGCGCGACAGCCAGCGGGTCAGCATCTCGTGCAGGGCCGCCTTGCCGATGCGGATCGCCGGGTTGGACCAGATGGCGCGGAACCGGACATCCGGCGGAACCTCGTCGACGTGCACTGACCTTACTTTGTCAAGGCGGGCGGTCTGTGCGTTCCTGGCGCACAGCTCGACGGAACGGCGGTTGACGTCCACCGCCCAGACCGTCGCCCGAGGCGCCCTGGAGGCCATCGTCAGCGCGATCGGCCCGTACCCGCAGCCCAGGTCGAGCAGGTCGCCCTCCGCCGGGGGAGGGGGGACGCTCTCCAGCAGGATCCGGGTGCCCTGGTCGACCCGCTCGGGGGAGAAGACCCCGCTGTCGGTCTCCAGCCTCAGATGGAGGTCGGGGAGGACCAGCGTGACCGAGCCCGGACGGCTGGCGCTCTCGGGCCGCTCCTCGAAGTAATGTGCCACCCGCTCATTGTCCCGCCTCCGGCGCGCCGCCCGGGACGGCCCTCCCCCGGCGCCCGCCCGGGAAAACCGGATGCGCCCGGCGGGCCGTCCCGGTTAGCCTCCCCGGCATGGCTACGCCCCGTATTTCCTAGCCGGCCGACCAGGTCCCGCATCACACCTGTGTCCTTCGGCAACCACGGAGCGTAACCTCAATGATCACCGCTGTCGATGTCGACGTGCGCGTCGGCGCCCGCCTGCTGCTCTCCCGGGCCTCCTTCCGTATCGCCCACGGAGACCGGATCGGCCTCGTCGGCCGCAACGGCGCGGGCAAGACCACGCTGGCCCGGATCCTCGCCGGGGAGGTCGTGCCCGCCGCGGGCACCGTCACCCGGGTGGGGACGGTCGGCCACCTCCGCCAGGACCCCCGCGCCGGGGACCTGGACGTCATCGCGGGCGACCGGGTCCTGTCCGCCCGCGGCCTCGACCGCATCGTCCGCGAACTGCGCGCCGCCGAGCAGGCGATGGCCGCCGACGACAGGGCGATGCGCGCGTACGTCCGCGCCGAGGCCGAGTTCCAGGCCCGCGGCGGCTACGCGGCCGAGGGCGAGGCGGCGCGGGTGGCCGCCGGGCTGGGCCTGCCCGACCAGGTGCTGGCCCGGCCGCTGCGCACCCTGTCGGGCGGGCAGCGCCGCCGGGTCGAGCTGGCCCGCGTCCTGTTCGCGGGGTACGACACGCTGCTGCTCGACGAGCCCACCAACCACCTGGACGCCGACGCGGCCGGCTGGCTGCGCGGCTTCCTCAGCGCCTACCGGGGCGGGGTGGTCCTGATCAGCCACGACACCGGGCTGCTGGAGGCGGCCGCCAACCGGATCTTCCACCTGGACGCCGACCGGGCGTGCGTGGACGTCCACAACGTCGGCTGGCGGGCCTACCTCGCCCAGCGGGAGACCGACGAGCGCCGGCGCAGGCGGGAGCGGGCCGCGGCCGAGCGCAAGGCGGACGCGCTGCTCGCCCAGGCCGGCCGGATGCGCGCCAACGTGAACACGGCGGTCGCGGCCAGGAACATGGCCCGCCGGGCGCACCGCATGCTCGCCGCCACCGAGCCGGAACGGCGCGCGGAGAAGGTCGCCAGGATCCGGCTGCCCGAACCGGCCCCGTGCGGCAGGACGCCGCTCACCGCGGTGGGCCTGGCCAAGTCGTACGGCTCGCTGGAGGTCTTCGCCGGAGTCGACCTGGCGGTGGACCGGGGCAGCAGGGTCGTGGTGCTCGGCCTCAACGGCGCGGGCAAGACGACGCTGCTGCGCGTCCTCGCCGGCCGGGAGCGGCCGGACGCCGGACTGGTCCGCCCCGGCCACGGCCTCCGGCTCGCCTACTACGCCCAGGAGCACGAGACGCTCGACGACGGGCGCACGGTCCGGGAGAACCTGGCGGCCGCCGCGCCGGGGCTGACCGACCGCGAGGTCCGGCGGATCCTGGGGTCGTTCCTGTTCTCCGGCGACGACGCCGACAAGCCCGCCGGCGTGCTGTCCGGCGGCGAGAAGACCCGGCTGGCGCTGGCGACCGTGGTCTGCTCCGGGGCCAACGTGCTGCTGCTCGACGAGCCGACCAACAACCTCGACCCGGCCTCCCGCCGGGAGACCCTCGAGGCGGTCCGCGCCTACCGGGGGGCGGTCGTGATGGTCACCCACGACGAGGGCGCGGTCGAGGCGCTCCGGCCCGACCGGGTGCTGCTGCTCCCCGGCGGGACCGAGGACCTGTGGAGCCCCGGCTACGCCGGTCTGGTGCCGCTGGCCTGAGGCCCGCCGGGGCGGATCCTCCGCGCCGGGGCCTCTGCGCCGGGTCCTCCGTACCGGGGACTCGGCACCGGCGGGGGCGGTCAGGCCCGCACGCATCGGCGGCGCCGCGGCCACCGGGCCCGGCCCGGTGGGCACCCGGTCAGTCGTCGTCCTGGCCGTCGTCCTCATCGGCGGCATCGGCCGTCGCCGGGACGAGCTTGCCGGTGGCCGCGTCGACGGCGATCTCCCGCTCGGCGCCCTTGCCGTCGGCGACGCCGATCTCCCACACGGCGGTGCCGCCCTCGCTCTCCAGTTCGGAGGAGACGATCCATCCGCCGTTCACCTGCGAGAGCGCGGTGCGCTGCGCCTGCTCCGCCAGGACGGCGGGCCGAGCGGTGAGGCCGGCGTCGTCCGCGTCGCGGGTGTCCCCGGTGTCCCGGGGGGCGGCGGTGGCCGTGGTGGCGGGGGACGGGGAGCTCTGGGCGCTCCCGCCGTGCTCGGCGAAGGCGACACCGCCGGCGGCGGTCAGCGCGCCGAGGGCGAGTCCGGAAAGGATGATCACTGGCTTGCGCATCGGGGTTCCTCCGTGTCCGTGAGGTTCGCGATCACCGGGATTCGCGATGACCCTTCCGAGGCTGCCCGCCGAGGCGATAGCGGGACGCTGCGAGGTCCCTAACGAATCGTTAAGCGGCCGGCCCGGCAGCGGGCCGCCCGTCTTCAACCTCGCGGGGCGGATCCGCGCCGCGGGGATCTCCGGGGCCCGGTGGCCGTCCGTGGAGGTCCCGCCTCATGCATCGCGTACGGCGGCGGCCCGGAGCGTGACCATCTACATGGTGTCCTCCTGCGGAGTTGGTAGAGCGTGAGCACCGACCGCATCTCCTGCTCGAGTCCGGCGGGGTCGCCGGAGCGCAGGATGCGCCCGTTCATGAGGGTGTGGCGCAACGCGTAGGTGCGCCGATCCGTGCTCCCACCGCTGGTGGTAGAGGCCGGTCAGGGTGGCGGCCGGGTAGCGGCGGGCGTCGGTCAGGGTGGTGGCCAGCCGGTAGGAGCCGGTGAAGACGGTTCCGTCGGCGCAGGTCACAGCGATCTGCACGTCGATGATCCGCACTTTGACCGTGCCGATCATCGTCAGGTAGCTGCCGTCGCGCAGGTGCGGCAGGCGCCGGGCGTAACCGGTCTCGCCCTGGCTGGTGGGACCGAAGATCGCACCGACCAGGGCGCGGGTCCCGGCCTCCACCAGCGTCATCAGCTCCACCAAGGGGGTAGCCACCGTGGCCGGCGGAACCGAGCCAGGCCCGGTCGCGGCCGGTGTCGGGAGCTGTCAGGGAGCTGCAGCCGTCGAAGGAGACCGTGCGGTAGGGCCCGAACCTCACTCCAGGGGTCCTGGGTTGGGCCAGCGGGTGCGCGCAGTACCCCGAACAGGCGGCGCATCGGCGCGGTGCCGGCCCTGCGGCGCAGGTCGCGCAGGGCTTGGGCGGTGGGCATCGCCACCGCGGGGCCGGTCGGTCCCGAGGTCGTCTTCCGCCAGACCAACCGGTAGCCGACCTCGGGGAACAGGCACATCGCCAGCAGGAAGTAGACCCCGACACGCGAGGGCAGCTCGCGCAGGCGCCGCTGCACGGTGCGCGTCTCGTCAAGGATGGCATCGACGAGTTCGAAGGGCGCGAAGGTGGTCAACTCGCCCAGGTGTCCGGGAGCGAATACCGCATCGGTCGCGGGGCCGGGTGAGTGGCCTGTTTCGGCAGCGCTGGGGGTAACGGGCCTGGCAGATTCGATGATCAACGCAGATCCAGTCCTTCGACGGATGGTTACGGACGATCACGAACCGATCTGGACGGATCTGAACGGCCGGAGTCCCAGCGAGCAGCAGGGCGAACGACTCTGAACGATCCTGGAGACCGTTCGGGGACCTACGGATCAGGAGGCGCAGACCCGTGCCACTCGATCCAAGAACGCAGCTGGCTGAGGATCTCACGTAGGCGAGCATCGTCGGCGAGTCCGGCAGGCATCCACGGTGAGGTCCTGAGTTCGCTCCCGGCATCGAGTTCGGCCCAGAGCTCCATGAACGAATCCCTGGCGCTCAGCCTGCGGGGGTCAGCCGCCTCGAACAAGCCGTGGAGGTCTTCGACCAGTTCGTGCAGGGAGATCTCACCCGAGTCGTATAGGTTGATGCGCTCGGCCATTTGACCGACGAGCGCGCGTTGGTGGTCCTCCATGGCGTCACCTTCTTGATCTCCCGGTCATCATGAAGGCCGGCCGGTGCGGGATACACGCGGGGTGATCTTCATTGCGGGAGCGTGAGGGTGGTGCTTCCGCCTTGGTGGAAGGGCATGTCGCCACCCGGAACGCAGCTCTTTTGAAAACCGCTGTGCTGGCTGCGAGAGCCGGTCGTGGGCACGGGGTGGGCGGGCACGTCTGTACCGGCTCCTCACAGGTGGAGCCGCCTGTATCGGTCGTCCAGTGTGCGGATGGCCTTGCCGGCCGATGGGACCGGTGCCGGATGTCAGTCCCCTCCTCCAGCTTGTCCGTCAGTCCTGACGTCGGTTTCGTCCCCCGCTACCTGAACGGGATCGTTCCCATGGGTCTCTTCTTCGAGTACTACCGCGCCGCCGATCGCGAAGCGGCGCTCATCGCCGATGCCGACCCCTCCACAGAGCTGGTCACCACGACGACCGTGTATCCCTCATATCCCTATCCCTCCCCGGCCCCGCAGAGCGACGAGGAGTGGGGCGCCCTGCGGAGGACGCGCCCTACCTGAGCGGCGTGGGCATCGAAGAGCTGTCGGTGAACGTGCGTGACCTGCTCGCCGGCGCCGATGACGCACGGCTGCCGACGCTGGTGGAGCGCTGGGCGAAGACCGAGGAATTCTCGCGCTTCGGCTCGGTCGACATGGAGTATCTGAGGTCCGTCGCCGAGGATCTCGTCGGACTGGCGCGCCGCGCGAAGGAGCGCGACCAGTTGCTCTACTGCTGGATGTGCGCCTGACAGGGGCTCCGGGTGGATCGGCCGTCCTGCCTCCAGTGGAAGAAAGGGGCCAATGGTGTCAACCGGACGCCGGTGCTCCTCGTCTCTCCTGTGCCCCGTCTGTCGCATCAGGAGTCGTCTTGCGCACCCGCCCGATCCCCCCGGTCCTCGCCGTGACCGGCGCCCTGGCCCTGCTCTGCCCACCGGCACACGCCACCGTCTCCGACGCGCGGCAGAAGACGGTCGTCATCACCGACATCGTCGAGTACCGGTGCAGCACGACCGGCGCGGCCGGGGACCAGGACGTCAAGGTCAAGATCGAGCTGACGATGCCGGCCGACGCCACGGCGGGCGAGCAGATGACCATCGGCTGGCGCGGCACCTACGTCAGCGACGCCACCGCGTTGAAAGTCCCCGCCGCGGGACTGGCCGGCGGCACCAAGTGGTACGCGTACGCGGCCATCAGCGGCCTGCCCGGCCTGACCTCCGCCACCGGAGTGAGCGAACTCGCCGCCCTCGGCCCCGGCCAGGTCATCCCCCTGCCGACGGCCGTGGTCCCTTTGAAGACCACCTCTTCTGCGGCGGGCACCGCGACGGTACGGCCGGCCGCCATCAATGTCGGGACCCGGCCCACGGAGCCGTCGATCCAGTGCGAGGTGCGAAACGCCGACGCGCTGACGACCTACCCCCTCACCATCGCCTCCGCCGACGGCACTCCGGCCGACCCGGCCCCGGTGACGCCGAGCCCGAGCACCACCGCGACCGCGACGGCGAGCGCCCGGCCGACCCATACGGTCACCGCGACCGTCACCGCCCAGGCGAGCGCTTCCGCACCGGCCACGTCGCAGCCGGCCCGCGACCTCACCACGAGTGCGGCCGGCTCCTCCGCCGGCGGCGGCACCAAGGTGATCGTGACCCCGGCGGGAGGAGCCGCGACCGGCGGCGGCGGTGACGCCGGTCCCGACGGCCGGGTGCTCGTGTCGACCGGTCTGCTGGTGACCCTCGCCGCGGTCGCCGGCCTGCGGCTGCGCCGCCGCGCCCTCCCCAGGGGATGACCCGCCCGGTGCCCGTCTCCGGCCTGATCGCACGCGCGCCGCGGAGGGCTCCTCCTCTGATCACACGGCTAGCGGGCCTACCGGCGGAGTCGCGGAGCGCCCGCCCAGTCGGTGATCGAGTACCGCGCCTTCCGCCCGAGCAGCCGGACGGCGCGGTCGCTGCGGGCGCAGGCACCGACCACGTCGTCGGGGCGGCGCGGCGCCTCGGCGACCGCGACCGGAGGGTCGACCACCGCGTTGAAGGCGCCGGCCGGCTCGGTCACGGTGGTGCCCGTGCCGGTGCCCAGGTTGATCACATGGCGCCGCCGCTGCCCGGACAGGACCTCGTCGAAGGCGCGCAGCGCGGCGACGTGCGCGGCGGCCAGGTCCCAGACGTGGATGTAGTCGCGGATGCCCGAGCCGCCACGGATGGGGTAGTCGGCCGGTGAGGTCCCGACGCCAGGAGGATTCCCGGACTCAGCCGATCTCGCCACCGCAGGTCCGCAGGTGCGAGCCTCCGCCGGGTAGGGGTACCGAAGCCACGAACCGCATGCGGGTCGCGGCACTGTCGCTCCCGACCGTCGGCCGCAGGACCTGGCCACGGTGCGCCGGGGCCCGGATGCCGCGCGCGGGCCGCCGCCCAGCCGCCCTCGACGCCGCGGCATCGTCCGCAGTCCCCGCCGGAGAGCGGACGCCTCCGTCCCCGTCACCAGGCCGGACCGAGGCCGGGGAGGACGCGGGCGGCGGGGAGGCGAGTCTCCATCGAGAACCGCGACCGGTTCGGATGCGGCAGCGGGAACATCCGCCGCCAGTCGGTGGTTGTGTCCTTTCGTGGCCGGTGCGCTCGGTGTCCCCGGGCCTCACCTAATTCGCCTTCGCGGACGACCGTTCGGCTGGAGCCGCGTTGTGCCTTTCGCCGAGAGGCGACCCCACGCACCGGACGCGTATATGTCAGCGGCCCCGCCAGGCGGCATCTCCTGGCGGGGCCGTCGGCGTATGGGTGAGATCGAGATCCGGCCGGTGGTGCCCGAGCCCGCCGAGTACGCTGTGCTGAGTCCGGAACGCGAGGACCACCTGCGGACGCGTATCGCGCACCGATTAGGTTTCCGCGCCGCGCCCGTCTGTACGAGTGAGATCGACTCACGGGAGGCCGGCACGATGCGAAAGCTGATCTTCGCGATGAACGTGACCCTGGACGGCTACATCGCCGCGCCCGGTGACGACCTCGGCTGGAGTGGCGGGGAGGGACCGGACTCGTCGCCGAGTGCCGAGCTGTTCCAGTGGTGGTCCGACCGGGTGGACGCGACGGGCCTGGCGCTGTACGGGCGCAAGCTGTGGGAGGCGATGAGCTCCCACTGGCCGACCGCCGACACGCAGCCGGGCGCCACACCGGCGGAGACCGAGTTCGCGCGCCGCTGGCGGGACATGCCGAAGGCGGTGTTCTCGTCGACGATCGGCAAGGTCGGCTGGAACACCCGCCTGGTCACCGGCGACGCGGTCGCCGAGATCGCCCGGCTCAAGACCGTGGACGGCGGCCCGATGGACATCGGCGGCGCGACGCTCGCCGGAGCGGCCATGCGGGCCGGGCTGATCGACGAGTACGCGCTGGTCACCGTGCCGGTCCTGGCGGGCGGCGGCACGCCGTTCTTCACCGCGCTGGACCGCTGGGTGAACCTGAACCTGGTCGAGACGCGGACGTTTCCCGGCGGCGTGGTGCTGACCCGATACGAGACGAGGCGATGAGCACGGGCCGAATGCCCGGCTCGTAAGGCCAGGCCGAGTTCCTTCCCGGCGTGCTCACCGTGACCCCCGGCGATGAGGGAACCCTTTCCCGGGCTCTTCCTCGCGTTCCAAGCGAGCAGTGGAGATGAAGGCGACGGCGTCGTTGACCGTGACGACGTTCTCGGGGCATGGAGATGCCCCGCCGGCAACGTCGGCGGGGCGGTGGTGCTCGCGTTGCCGCGTTGGTGTTCAGCTGGTCGGGGGCGCGGAGGTACAGCGCGGCGGCAGGCATGCGGTTGACCGTCGTGGCGATGCAGCGCCAGTCGTCGTGGCCGCGCTGGAAGAGTCCACCGTTGCGCTTGTCCAGGAAGTCGAGGCAGGCGTTCGTCGCGATCCGGTACAGGCAGGTCCGCAGCGCGGCGTGGCCCTTGAACGGCTCCCGCTTGTTCCACACCCGCAGGAACGTCTCCTGCGTCATGTCCTGGGCGTCCTCGTAGTTGGCGAGCATCCGGTAGCAGTGCACCTGCAGCTCACGCCGGTAGCGCTCCGTGATGAGCGCGAGCTGTGCTGCGTCATTCGAGCGGGCCGCCGCGATGAACGCGGCCTCGTCGTCGCCTGGCAGTCTGGCGTCGGTCATGGTCGTCAATCCTTCCGCGGGTGGCGGGGGCTACAACGCGTCCTGCTGGCCGACTGAGGAGGGTCGGCTCACGGAATTCGTGCCAGAGCCGGTCTTCAGCCGGGACCGACACGGTGCCCTTGATCCCGGCCGCCCGCGCGGTGGAACCGATGCGGTCCAGGCCGCCGACGCATAGGCGGCCCCGCCAGGCTTACGCCTGGTGGTTCGTCCAGGCCCTGAACGGTGCCGGTCGGCAATGCCTTGTCAGGGATCCCGTTGCGGGCGGGGAAGGGTGAGGGTGAAGGTAGAGCCCTCACCCGGAGTACTGGTGGCGGTGATGGCGCCGCCGTGGGCCTCGGCGATGGCTTTGGCGATGGTCAACCCGAGCCCGATGCCCTGGGCGGCGGCCTCGATGCTGGAGCGGGTGCGGTAGAAGCGGTCGAACACGTGCGGCAGGTCGTCGGCGTCGATGCCGACGCCGGTGTCGCTGACGGCGATCGACACGGCGTCAGCGGCGGTCGAGGCCGACACGGTGATCGGGCTGCCCGCCGGGGAGAACTTGGCCGCGTTCGACAGCAGGGCGCCAAGTGCCCGCACCAGCAGGGCCCGGTCGGCGTGGACGGCCGGCAGCGCGGCGTCGAGGCGCACCTGGACGGGGTGGTCGGCGGAGCGTGTCCGGGCGGGCATCGCCTGCACCGCCTCGGTGACGATCTCGCCCACCGCCACCGGGGCGGGGGTGATGCCCAGCTCGCCGCCGGTGGTGACCGCCAGCAGGTCCTCGACCAGCCGCTGCAGTCGCGTGGCGTTGTGGGTCATGGCGCCCAGCATGCGCAGGCGCCGGCCGGCGGGCAGGTCGTCGCCGGAGGCGAGGATCTCCAGGTAGCCGAGGATGCTCACCAGCGGGGTGCGCAGCTCGTGGCCGACGGCGTCGATGAACTCGTTCTTGGCCCGGTCCAGCTCCTCAAGGCGTGTCACGACGGCCTGCTGCTGGGCGTAGGCCTCGCGCAGCGCCTGCTCTGCACGGCGGCGGTCGGTGATGTCGTGGACGAAGGCGTTGAAGATCCACGTATCGGCCTGGCGGGTGGCCCAGAACACCATCTCGGCCGGGAACTCGCTGCCGTCGCGGCGCAACGCGGCCAGCTCCAGCCGCTGCCCCATCAGCCGGGACTGGCCGGTGGCCAGGAATCGGGCCCGGTCGGCCAGGTAGGCCTCCCGGTAGCGGACCGGCATGATCGTCTCATACATGACCGTGCCGATGGCCTGCCCGCGGGAGAGCCCGAACATGCGCTCGGCCGCGGTGTTCCAGCCGATGATGCGCCCGTCGGCGTCGACGGACACGAAGGCCTCCACCGAGGTCTCGATGACCTTCTCCAGCCGGGCGCGGGCGGTCTCGGCCTCCTGCCGGGCGCGGTGGCGGTCGATCACCCGGCCCATCTGGTCGCCCAGGCCGGCCATCACCCGCAGCAGGGTCTCGTCCGGTTCGGTCTCCTGATGGCAGAAGAACTCCAGCACCGCGGCCACCCCGTCGGCGGTCATCACCGGGAAGGCGAACGCCGCTGCGAGCCCTGCGTCCACGCCCTGCCGGGCGCGCACGAACACGGGATCACGGGTGATGTCACGCGACCACACCGGTTTGCCGGTGCTCGCGGCCCGGCCGGCGATGTCCGTGCCCGGTGCGAGCCGGGTGACGGTCGTCGCCCGGTACAGCAGCGGGAACTCCTTGACCGCGCCCGTCCAGGCGCCTGAGGAGACCAGGTGGCCGCTGTTGCCTTCCGGTATCCAGATGTGGCCCAGCACCCAGCCCGTCGCCTTGCGTATCGCGCGCAGGGTCGCCCGTGCCGCCGATTCCAGATCGTCGGTGGCGCTGAGCGCCGCGGTGACGCCGTCCAGCAGCGCCAGCAGCGTCGCTTCCCGTTCCTGTTCCCGGCCCGGCACGTCGCCCCCTTGCCTTCCGGCCGTCACGTATCTGGGGGAGATAACCACCCCTTTGGTAACTCTATGTTGTCTATGGGAAACAAAATGCTGCGGTTACGGATAGCGGCGATGGTTTCCGGCACGACCGTATGGAGGCAGCGGTCTCGGCTCGCTCCACCCTCGGAACCGATCGACGCGATCGCCCTGGCGCAGGCGGATGCTTGCTGTCGGCCGGGGTGACCGCGTCCGGGGACGGTTCGGATTCGCCGTCAGGCCGCCTGCCGCCACGGGACGCTGCGCAGCAGGCCGTCGAGCTGCTGGGCGGTGGCCGGTGGTGAGAACAGATATCCCTGCGCCAGCGGGCAGCCCAGTTGCTGCAGCACGGCCGCCTGCTCGGGGGTTTCGATGCCTTCGGCGATGGTCTCCAGGCCGAGACTGGCCGACAGCTCCACGATCGCCTTGGTGAACGCGCGCATCGTGTCGTGCTCGGCGTGACCGGGTGCGGGGGTGAAGGACTTGTCGATCTTGATGATGTCGACCGGAAGGCTCCGCAGGTACGACAGCGACGAGTACCCGGTGCCGAAGTCGTCCAGGGCGATGCGCACCCCGTGCCTGCGCAGCCGGTCCAGGCATGCAGTGATCCGCCGGACCTCGGCCGGTGTCGTGGCCAGCAGCATGCTCTCGGTGATCTCCAGGATCAGTGCCCGTTCCGGCAGCCCGTGACGGGCCAGGATCTCCAGCACCATGTCGCTGAAGTCCTCTTCGCGCAGCTGACGGCCGGAGACGTTGACCGTGACGGCGATACCGTGGCGGGCGTACCAGCGGGCCGCATCAGCGCACGCCCGCTCCAGGACCCACCGGCCGATGGGAACGATCATTCCGCTCTCCTCGGCGATCGGAATGAACACATCTGGCGGTATCGGCCGCTCTCCGGGCGGACTCCAGCGCAGCAGCGCCTCCGCCTTGCGGATGTCGCCGGTCACCAGGTCGACGACCGGCTGGTAGTTGAGGGTGAGCTCACCGCGCCTGACGGCCTGGCGCAGGGCGGCCGTCAGGCGGGTGCGCTCCATGCGCGCCTCGCGCAGGTCGGAGGTGAACAGCACGAGCTGGTTCTTGCCGGCGTTCTTGGCCGCGTACAGGGCCAGGTCCGCATCGCGCAGCGCCTCCGAGGGGGAGGCCACGGTCATGCCGGCCAGGACGCCGATGCTGGTGGTCAGATACAGCTCACGCCCCTCCAGGCGGTACGGCTCCCGCAGCGCGGCCAGTAGGTCCTGCGCCGTGGCGATCGCGTCGTGGACGGTGGCGCTCGGCAGCACGAGCGCGAACTCGTCTCCGCCGAGACGGGCGAGCGTCTGGCCGTCGGTCGTCAGGGTCTGCAGCCGTGCGGCGGTGTGGGTGAGCAGTTCGTCGCCGACCGGGTGGCCGAAGGTGTCGTTGACGTCCTTGAAGGCGTCCAGGTCCAGCAGGAGCAGCGCGGGCGGCGCCGTCTCGGAGGCGGCGGCGCGAGACAGGGCCTGGTGCAGCGCCTGGCTCAGCAGGGTGCGGTTGGCCAGTCCGGTCAGCGGGTCGTGCAGGGCGCTGTGCGACAGGCTGCGCTGCAGCGCCTCCTGGCGGAGCAGGGCCGTGCTCAGCTCACCGGCACGGTCCTCGGCCACGCGGGCGACGGTGCTCAACCGCATGACCAGCAGCACGGCCAGCAGTACGGTCAGCCCGGTGAACATGATCTCGTCGTGGGGCTGGGCCACCGTGTCGAGGTCCAGGACTCTTTGGCCGACGATGCAGGCTACCGGGCTGACCAGCGCCAGCACCAGGAAGAACGTCACCCGGGACCGGCTGGCGAGGGGAGGAGTCCTCAGCTGCGACGCATCCGCCATGGACGGGTGCAGTGCCGCGCTGCCCACCAGCACCGCCCAGCTCAGCCAGCCGACCGTGGAGACGGGCCCGTAGGAACGGCCCGCCGCCTGGTCGAGCAGATGCAGACCGTCGGCCAGGAACATGACGAGGTAGGAGCCGCTCAGCAGCGTCAACCACGGCGCCCGGCCGTTGTCGAGGGCCAGGCGCAGCACGAGCCCGACGAGGAACAGATCGATGACGGGCATGATCAACGCGAAGACGAGATCGGCGCCCGTGTGCGTGCTGCGGTCGATGGCCGGTTCGATGAAGAAGCTCCACATCGGCATGGCGACGCCGACGGTGATGATGCCGGCGTCCAGCAGCACCGCGCCTCGCGCTCCGGGGGCCTGCAGGCTCAAGCCGATCAGCGCGGTCAGCGAGAGGCCGTAGGCGATCAGCGTTCCCGCGTTGTAGGCGCTCAGCAGAGCGGGGATCTCCAGCCAGATCCAGCCGACGCCCCAGCCCAGCGTGGTCGACAGCCAAGCGAGCAGGACGCTGGCGCGGATCAGCCGCCACGGCCACAGGACCGCCAGGCCGTGCCGGCGGGTCATGCCCAGCACGGCCAGCGCGGACAGGCCCTGCAGCAGGATCCACGGACCGACCTTCAGGACCGGTGACAGGCCGGCCAGCCACGGCACGGCAGCGGCCAGCATGGTCCCGGCCAGCAGGTAGACCAGCCAACTGCGAGGACGACGGATGCAGGCGGAGCCGAGTGCCGCAGACGAAAGCCGGCTCACCTTGTCCTCCTTCGCGTGCAGCGTGCCGATGAGTCGTCGGAACGTCCCATCGGCCCCGTGCGGCCGGATGTGAGCATTCCCGGCCGATCGCTTCGGGATCAGGCTGGGCTCGGCGCCGACAGGCGACGCCGCCTGCCGGGCGCGTGGGCAACCGGCTCATGCGCCGTGGCGGTAGTACCTTGGTCACCTCTTCGTCGGCACCCTGCTCGCGGGCCCTCACACCAGGTCGTCGCGGCGGGCCGGATAGTCGACCCCCGAGATGCACTTCTGCGCTTTGATCACATTCAGTGTGCTGGCCATGGGGATTCTCTCCCCGAGAACGCCTCCACGGTTCGACCACCTTGAGTGACTGGACATCACGCGTCGCGTGACAGGAGCCGTGCCGGGGCATCACGCGCCTGGGACCGTGCTCGGGAGCGCTCAAGCAGCCGCCGGGCCGCCTCGGCCGCGAGACGGCAGCGCCCGGGGGAGCCGCCGGGCGGCGTGCCAGAGCGCCTGCCATGCGGTATTGGTTGGTTCGTAGCGGCGTGCTCCGCCTTTATGTTGCCCCGCTCCAGCCACTTTGACGACACGCCCCGGGAGTGATGTCAGCCGGAGCTGCTCCCCTGCGGGCGGCGAGTACGCGCACGAGGTGCGGGTGTGCCGCCGTGGTCCGTCACGGATTCGCCCCGGCCGTGCCCGGCTGCGCCTGCCCGCCGGTGGCGGACGGGACGGCGGGCAGCGTCAGGAGCACCCGGGTACCGCGACCGGGGTGGCTGTCGATGCGCACGTTCCCGCCGTGCATGTCCATGATCTTCTTGACGATGGGCAGGCCGACACCGGTGCCGCCGATCGCCTGGGCCTCGGCGTGCGCGGCACGGAAGAAGTCGTCGAAGACGTGCGCCAGATCGCCTGGGGCGATGCCGACGCCGGTGTCGGCGACCTCGACGGCCGGAGCCGGAGCGGCGGTGACGGTGAGGGTGATGCGGCCGCCGGCCGGGGTGAACTTGATCGCGTTGTCGAGCAGATGGCGCAGCGCGTGCCGTATCCGCGCGGCCTCGGCCCAGGCCATCACCGGGCCGGAGGCGCGCACGGCCAGGGTATGGCGGCCCTCGCGCAGCCGGGGCGCGGCGGCGTCGGCCAGCTCGTGCGCCAGGGCGGTCAGGTCGCAAGCCTGCGGGCGGAAGACGGCGGTGCCGGCGTTCAGGCTGGCCATCAGCAGCAGCTCGTCCAGCAGGGCCAGCAGCCGGTCGCTGTTGCGTTCGATCATGTCCAGGAAGTGGCGTTCGGCGGCTGCGTCCAGGCCGCCGTCCTGGATGAGCTGCAGGGAGGAGCGGATCGAGGCCAGGGGGGTGCGCAGTTCGTGGTTGACGCTGCGCAGAAACTGGTGCTTGAGCTCTTGGGCGTCGTGCAGGCGGTGGATGACCTGATCGGCCTGGCGCAGCCGGTAGCCGAGTTCCAGCACCGCGGTGGCGCAGGCGGCCAGGGTGGTCAGCGCCCTGTGCTGGTCGGGTGCGAGGCGTCGGGGGCGGTGGTCGAAGACGCACACCACGCCCAGGGCCCGGCCGCGGCTGCTGATCATGGGGGCGCCGGCGTAGAAGCGTACGTACGGCTCGCCGGTCACGGCCGGGTCGTCGCGGAAGGCCGCATCGGCCAGCGCGTCGGGGACCTCGACGAGCGCGCGCACGTCGAGGGTGTGGGGGCAGAAGGCCACCCGCCGGTCCATGTGCGCCGCGCTGGTGCCGGTGTGGCCTTTGAAGTACTGCCGGTCGCGGCCTATCAGGTTGACCAGCGCGATCGGGGTGCGGCAGACGTGTGCGGCCAGCTCGGCGATGGCCTGGTGGACCGGCTCGGCCAGCACGTCGAAGGCGCCGAGCTCGTCGAGTTCGGCCAGGCGCTCGGTCTCGTCGGCCGGTATGACGATGCCGGTCATAACCCTGTCCTTCCTGCTCGCCCTGCTGGGAGCGGGGCCAGGTGCCGCGCGGCACCCGCGGGCGGGTCCGCCCGACACTCGCTCGTGTGCCGGCCTGGCGGCGTGCCGATCCTCACCCTGTCATCAGTGCAGAACATCAGATAAGGGGCATTCCATCCTTTTTGGGTGTTTACTCTGCCCACCTGGCAGGAGGTGCGCCGATGGCCCGGCACTGGTCGCTACTCGGCGAAGGCCCCCAGGTCGCTGCTCGGCAGATGGCGATGTTCTTCGTCTTCCTGGCGGTCTTGAGCGCGGTGGCGCTGCAGTGGGCGCCACCCCAGCGGCATCCTTATCTGGCCGCGGTCCTGCTGACGGGAGCCGTCCTGGCGCCGATCGCCTGGTGCATTCCGTGGCACCGGTTCGACGCGCGGACGCCGCTGGTGCCGGCGGCCGCGCTGGTCTACCTGCCGCCGCGCCTGGCCGGTGGCCCGCTGCCGCCGCGGCTGGTCCACGGGGCGCTGTTCCTGTGCGTCATGGCAGGGGTGGGCGTGATGATCGCCCGGCAGGTCGAGCGTGAGCGCCGTACCCACGAGGCCCTGCGGCGCTCTCATGGGGAGACCCAGCGGGCCGAGCGCTGGCGGACCGCCCGCGAAGCCCTCGGTTACCTGACCTGCCCGGTGGCGATCGAGATGGACGACGGCTCGACCGTGTACGCCGACCCTGAGCGGCTGGAGCAGATCCTGGTCAACCTGGCCACCAACGCCGCCCGCCACGGCAAACCTCCGATCATCATCGGCGCCGAGCCGGTCGGCGGCATGGTCGCGATCTGCGTGCGCGACCACGGCCCCGGCGTGCCCGAGCCGCCTGCAGGCGTGTTGTTCTCCCGGTTCAGGTGAGCACGCGGCTGGGCGGAGGGACGAGCCACAGCCTTCAAGGGACGGCGCGCCCTCTCATCGTCGACCTTCCCCTTCCCCGCCCCGGGCCGTGCGCGGTCGTGGACCGATTCGGCGCGGCGATCGCCGTGTACGGGCTCGGCGAGCCGTCCCTTCCCGGCGTGCTCCGGCGCCTGAGCCCGAACGCCCGCGTCTACAGCGCCTGGTGGAACGTCAACTCCGTGAACCGCCTGTCCCTCGCCATCGACGGCGAGGTCCTCCTGATGATCGACGGGCTCTTCCCGGGACGCCCTGAGGACCACCCGAACCTGATGCGGTGGCCCGAGCTGACGGCGGTCAGCGGCTTCTTCCTCGACTACGAGGACATCGACTTCCTGGGCAGGGACGACGACTGGGACTGGAAGGCGGGTCTCCTGACCGCCGTCGAACCGGCCACGGGAGTGCGGTTGGACCGTGGATGGCTCGATGCGGAGCATCCCTACCTCGTGTTCTCCGGCCCTGTCCCGGACTGACGCGCACCTGCGACCGCCTCCGGAACCTGCCACCTTCGGGACGGGACGTGAAGGTCGCTTCGCAGACTGCGTTTCCGCAGGAGCGATCGTCCCGGCTCATGCCGTGAGGCTATGCGGTCCTCCGTCCTGGTCAGGAGCATCGACCTTCAGCCGAGACGACGCTCTCGGTGCCGGTTGCCGACGTGTTCCTGTAGAGATCAAGAGGCCGCGCCCGCGGTGCGTCCGTCGCGCTCGCCGGGCCCGGGCCGGGCGTGCGGCCCCGGCGGCCGGTCCCGGCCCGGCCCGCCCGCGCTCCGTCCGGCCTCAGCCGCGGCCGGATCTATGGAACCCCGGCCGACGCCGCCGCCGGGCTCCGGCTCGTGGACCGCCCGCGCGCTCCCGCCCGGCACGGTCATGTACGCCCCCGCGTCCTCATCGACGGCCGCCAGGAACGCCATCCCGTCCGGCGGCCTGCCCACGAGCCCCATCTGACGCGGCTCGACCATGCCGCCCGTTCTGGAGCAGGACCCGCTTCGGTGCTGGGGACACGTTCGGGAGCGGAGGGCCGACCTCGCCCGCGGGGCACCCGGCCGGTAGCGGGACGTCCACGGAGGAGAGGCGGTACGGCGGGGCGCCGGAGAGCGCCGCGTCACCACTCCCGGGTGGCGACCAGTTCCTCCACGTTCGCCTCCGCGAACCCGTAGGCCGAGGCCACGAACCAGAAGTCCTCGGCGATCACCTCGCGGGCGACGGTCTCGATCCCGCTGCCGACGGCCTCGAACTCCGCCTCCAGCGCGTTGAACTCCTCCGTCGCGGCCTGCGTGAGCGCGTACAGCGCCGCCAGGTCCCCCGGCTGCTCGGCCTCGATCCGCTCGCACAGCCTCAGCAGGATCGCCCTGCCCCTGTCGACGACGTGGTCGGGGAAGTAGCCGTCGTCGTACATGCCCCTGAGGAAGGCATGATCAGTGATCTGCTGGTTCGTCGGTGCCATCGCGATCTCCTCGTCCTGTGGGCGGCCCGGCGCTCCGATGCTGCACCATGCCACCGACAGCGCCCGCCGGGCGGCTGGCCGAGGAGCTCGACGAGATCTGGCTGGGCGCCGGCACCGTCCCCGATCTGGACGGCCTCGGAGCGCTGCGCGGGCAGCCCGTCCGGCCCGGCAGCCCCGTGCGGTGGGACCAGGTCCCCGGCCTGTGCACCGGCCGCCTCATCGCGATCGGCACCGGTGACCACGTCTCCGCCAGCCTCGTCCTGCACGAGGTCGGCCATGCCCTGGACGCCTTCGACGGCATGTCCCGGGCCGCCGAATGGCAGACGATCATGAAGATACGTTCGTTCCGGTTTCTTCCGGTACGGCACGTGGAGTGGTGCGTTGTCAGAGAAGATGTTCTCCGAGGAGCAGTTGGAGCAGCTGCGGTCGTTCCCGAAGATCAGCAGTGATGAGTTGATCCGGAGTCGATGCCTGCGACGTCACCGTGCGATCAGGTGGATATTCAGCATTACTGCTGGTCGACGGGCCCGCATGTGCCGGGATGACCGGGTGGGCGAGCGCAAGCCGTACCCCAGCGACGTGTCCGACGAGCAGTGGGCGCTGATCGAGCCGGTGCTCACGGCGTGGAAGGCCGCGCACCCGTCGGTCAGCGGCCACGAGGGCACCTGCGCGATGCGCGAGACCGCGGGCGCGATCCCGTATCAGGGCCGGACCGGCGTCCAAGGGGAACCCCTGCCCCACGACCTGCCGCCCAAGAGCGCGACGTACTACTACTTCGCCACATGGCGCGCCGGCGGCACCGCCGCCACGACCGCAAAAGACGCGGCCACAAAGGTCCCGGGACGCAAACGCGACCTGGCCACGGATCTGTTCCACGCTCAAGCGCCTGGTCGGCCGCGGCATCCTCGTCGAGACCGAGCCGGGCTTGTTCACTCAGCCGCGCCCGTAGTCCGGCGACGAGCCTCCGAGCAGCTCGCCTTGCCCGATCCCAGCGGCGAAGGGGACGTCGACCCGCGAACCGCCCTCTCAGCTTTAGGACTTACTCATCTAGGCCGGGCCGAGTTCGAGAACGACCTCGGCCCCGCCCTCGGGCAGCGAGCGGGCCCGCAGGCGGCCGCCGGAGCCCTCGGCGGTGCGGCGCGCGATGTCGAGGCCGAGGCCGGTGGAGGAACCGCCGCTCGCCCCGCGGGCGACCGGCTCCGGGTGGGCGAATCCGGGCCCCTGGTCGGCGATCACCAGCCGGGCCCCGCCCTGCGCCCGCGCGGTCAGCTCGACGCGGAACGGGGTGCCGTCGGGCGTGTGGGCGAACACGTTCTCCAGCAGCAGGTCGACGCAGGCCGCCAGCTCCGGACCGCTCACCCCCACGGTGACCGGCCCGTCCGGGAGGACGAGCCGCACGGTCCGGTCCTGGTCCTCGGCCAGCGCCGACCAGAAGGCGACCCGGTCGCCGACCACGCCGGTGGCGTCGCACCGCGACGCCCCGTCCCGCTCGGATCGGCGCGCCTCGCGGATGACCTGGTCGACCATGCGCTCGACGCTGTCGACGGCCTGCCCCACCCGGGCCGCCTCGTCCTCGTCGCGCATGGTGTCGACCTCCAGCCGGAGCACCGTGACCGGTGTGCGCAGCCGGTGCGAGAGATCGGCGACGGCCTCGCGCTCGCGGGCGAGCAGCTCGCGGATGCGGGCCGCCAGCCGGTTGAGGGCGGTGCCGACCTCGCGGATCTCGGCGGGACCCGCGGGCTCGACCCGTGCGTCCAGGTCACCGCCGGCCAGCCGCCGGGCGGTCTTCGCGACCTGCATGACCGGCCGCGTCAGCGAGCGGGCGAGCCGGTCGGCGACCGCGATGCCGACGGCCAGCAGCGCCAGACCGATCAGGCCGAGCACCAGCCAGGCCCATCCGACGCCCTGCCGCAGCCGCTCGGCGGAGACGAAGGCGCGCACGACCACGGTGCCGCCGGTCCCTCCCTGGACGGCCACCAGCACCTCCCGGCCCGCCGGTGTCTCGACGGTGACGCTGCGGCCGCGCGAGGCCAGCTCGACGCCGGGACCGCGGGGGGCCGGGGTGCCGATGAACGCGTTGCCGGGCAGGAAGACCGTGATCGGCATGCCGCTGGAGCCGCCGGCCTGCCGTACGGTGGCCTCCAGGGTGTCCCGGTCGCCCAGGGCTGCCGCGGTGGCGACGGACTGCGCCCAGGTGGTGGCGGTGGCGGTGGCCCGCTCGGCGGCCAGCGCGCGCACCAGCACGGCGAGCGGCACGAGGAAGGCGATCAGGACCAGCGAGGCGGTCGCCACCGCCAGCAGAGCCAGTCGGCGCCTCATCCGGGGTCCCTCACGCCCCGGGGTCGACGATCTTCACGCCGACCCCGTGGACGGTCTGCAGGTAGCGGGGACGGTGGGCGCTCTCGCCCAGTTTGCGGCGCAGCCACGACAGGTGGACGTCGACGGTCTTGTCCGCGCCGCCGTACGCCATCCGCCACACCTCGGTCAGCAGCTCCCGCTTGGAGACGACCTGGCCGGGGCGGAGCGCGAGGTAGTGCAGCAGATCGAACTCCTTGGGCGTCAGGTCGAGGCGGGCCCCGTCGAGGAACGCCTCCCGGCCCGCCGGGTCGATGCGCAGGCCGCCGACCCGCACCTGCGCCGTCCCGGCGCCGCTGCCGCGGCCGCGGCGCAGCACGGCCCGGATCCGCGCGTCCAGCTGAGCGGCGCTGAAGGGCTTGACGACGTAGTCGTCGGCGCCGGCGTCCAGCGCCCGGACGATCTCCGGCTCGGCGTCGCGCGCGGTCGCCACGATGACGGGGACGGCGCTGACCGCGCGGAGCATGCGCAGGATCTCGCAGCCGTCGAGGTCGGGCAGGCCCAGGTCGAGCACGACCAGATCGGGCCGGTCCTCCAGGGCGCGGGTGAGCCCGGGCATGCCGGCGGCAGCCGAGACCACGGCGTGGCCGTGACCGGCCAGCGCGCGGGTCAGCGCGGACCGCACCCGGGCGTCGTCCTCGACGAGAAGCAGATGAGCCACGGTGATGTGTCGGCCTTTCTCGGACGGGGTGATGACACCGGCAGGGAGGGAAGCTTCCCCCGCAAGCGGGGAGGACACCGGGAAGGAGGGACCGATGCGGCGGCGTGCGCTGCTGGGCGCGGGCGGGTGGCTCGCGGCCGCCGTGCTCACCACGCTCGCCTGCATCTGGGCGGTGTCGCTGATCGGCACCGACATGGCGGGCCAGGCGGTGCGCATCATGCCCCTGGACGAGGTCGAGCGGGTCCTGGCCACCTCCTCCGCGGCTCCGCCGGCCGCCCCTCCCGCCGCGACCGGGCCGCAGGCGGTCACCGGGGCCTTCTCCTACGCGGAGGGGGCGGTGACGGCCGCCTGCGAGGAGGGCCGGGCGCTGCTGCTGTCCTGGACCCCGGCCCCCGGATACGGGGTCGAGGAGGTCGAACGCGGTCCCGCCGCCACCGCCTCGGTGGTCTTCGAGTCCGACGACCGCACGGCCGTGATCAGCCTGACCTGCCCCGCCGGGAAGCCCGTCGCCGCGCTCCGCTCGGCCGCCGAGCCCGACGAGGACTGAGGGCCGCCGGAGCGCCGGGTCGCCCGCGGCGCCGGGCCCCGGGGGCGGCGCGCTCACCCGGCGCGGCCGTCGGGGAGCCCCGGCGCCGGGTCAGGGCAGGCGGGTGCCCAGCAGCAGGGCGGAGACGGCGAACAGCAGTCCGGCCAGCGCCGCCGCCACGACGAACCGGTGGCTGATCTCCTGGTTGACCGTCCGGTAGCCGAGCGAGGTGCCGATCTGCTCGTAGACCGTCCGCAGCTCGCTGCCGGACTCGGCCTCGTAGGCGCGCCCGCCGGTGCCCTGCGACAGGGACTGCAGGGTGTTCTTGTTCACCGGCACGTTCACCTCCCGGCCGTCGATGGAGACGGTGCCCTCCTGGGTGCCGTAGGCGATCGTGGAGACGGGCACGCGGGCGTTGACCGCCGACTCGATCGCCTCGGCCACCGACCGGCCCGAGGTGTTGTCGCCGTCGGACAGCAGGACGATCGCGGCCGGCGGCGGGTCGGTGACGGCCTGCTGGTCGAAGGAGCGGATGGAGTCGAGGGAGCTGAACACCGCCTCGCCGATGGCGGTGCCCGCCCGGGTGTTCAGGTTGGCCAGGGAGGTCACCACGGCCTGGTGGTCGATGGTGGGGGAGACGACCACGGCGGCGGAGCGCGCGAAGGCGACCAGGCCGACGTTGAAGCGCTCCGGCAGGTCGCGCACGAACTTCTGGGCCGCGTCCTTGGCCGCGGTCAGCCGGTTGGGCGGGACGTCGTCGGCGTCCATCGACAGTGAGACGTCCAGCGCGATGATGATGGTCGCCCGGTCCCGGGGCACCCGCACCGCGTCGGCCGGGCGGGCCGCCGCCAGCACCAGCAGGCCCATCATCACCAGGAACAGGGTGGGGGCGACGTGCCGGCGCCAGTCCGGCCCGGAGGGCGTCACCAGGTCGAGCAGCGGCAGGTTGGTGAAGCGCAGCGCGTGGCGGCGGCGGGCGAACTGCGCGGCCACGTAGGCCGCCGCGAGCGCCGCGAGCGCGGCGAACAGCCAGAGCCATGCAGGGGACAGGAAGGTCACCGGGCCGCTCCCGCCGTCGGATGCCGGTGCGTCAGGTGCGCCGTGCGCCGCTGCCGCAGGACGAACTGTGCGATGTCGAGCACCCAGTCGCGGTCGGTGCGCAGCACCAGGTGCGCCACGCCGCAGCGGCGCAGCGCCATCCGGGTGACGGCCCGCTGGGCCGCGGCCGCCCGGGCGTAGGCCGCCCGCACCTTCGGGGTGAGCCGGACCTGGCGGCTGCGCCCGGACTCGGGGTCGGCGAGGCTGACCAGCCCCACCGCGGGGAGCTCCAGCTCGCGCGGGTCGATGATCTCGACGGCCAGCACCTGGTGGCGGGCGGCCAGGCGGCGGATCGGCCGCTCCCAGGGCAGCTCCAGGTCGGGGTCGAGGGTGGGGTCGGGGTCGAGGAAGTCGGAGACGACCACCCGCAGGCCGCGCCGCCGCCGGGCGGAGGCCAGCACCTCGATGGCCTCGGCCAGGTCGGGGGCGTCGGCCGTCCGGCGGCCGCGGGGCGCGCTCGCCAGCGCGTGCAGCAGGCCGTACAGGGCGGGGCGGCCGCCGCGGGCGGGGATGCGGTGGACGTACTCGTCGTGCAGGACGTAGGCGCCGAACCGGTCGCCGATCCGCCCGGACAGGAAGCCGATCGCGGCCACCGCGGCCAGGACCAGGTCGCGCTTCTCCATGCCGGCGGTGCCGAAGTCCATGCTGGGCGACAGGTCGGCCAGCGCCCAGGTCTCCAGCTCCCGGTCGGCGATGAGGTCCCTGACGTGCGGCACGGAGGTGCGGGCGGTCACCGCCCAGTCCATGCGGCGCACGTCGTCCTCGCCGGGGACGTAGACCCGGCTGTCGCCGGCCTCGCTGCCCGGCCCCGGCAGCAGGCCCTGGTGCATGCCGTGCAGCAGCCCGTCCAGCCGCCGCACGACGGTCAGCTCGAGCCGGCGGAGCGCCTGCTCGGCCGCGCTCAGGGCGACGCCGCCCGCGGCGGCCCGGGAGGCGGTGGCCGGGGCCGCGCCCCGCCGCCCGCCGGTCCGCGGCTCCGCCGGTCCGCCGGTGCTCACCGCGGGCCCTGGTTCCAGACCACCAGCGGCGGCGGCACGGCGGCGAGGATCTGCCGGACCACGTCGTCGGGGTCGATCCCGTCGGCGAGAGCGTCGAAGGTGAGCATCAGGCGGTGGGACATCACGTCCACGGCCACGTCCCGGACGTCGTCGGGGAGCAGGTAGTCGCGACCGCGCAGCAGGGCCAGGGCCCGCCCGGCGGCGACCAGGCCGAGCGTGGCGCGCGGGCTGACGCCGATCTCGATGTTCTCCTCCAGCTCGGCCAGGCCGTACTCGGCGGGGGAGCGGGTGGCCATGACCAGCCGGACGACGTAGTCGGCGACGAGGTGGTGCACCGAGACCTGCTCGGCGAGCCTCTGCAGGGCCAGCAGCCGCGGCGGGTCGAGGACGGTGCGGGGCTCGGGCGGGGTGACGCTCATCCGGTGCAGGATCTCCAGCTCCTCGTGGGCGCTGGGGTGGCCGACCCGGACCCGGAAGAGGAACCGGTCGCGCTGGACCTCCGGGAGCGGGTAGACGCCCTCGGACTCGATCGGGTTCTGGGTGGCGAGCACGACGAACGGCTTCGGCAGCGGGTGGGTGCGCCCGGCCAGGGAGACCTGCCGCTCGGCCATGACCTCCAGCAGGGCCGACTGCACCTTGGCCGGGGCGCGGTTGACCTCGTCGGCGAGCAGGAAGTTGACGAACACGGGGCCGAGTTCGACGTCGAAGGACTCGCGTGAGGGGTGGTAGACCCGGGTGCCCACGATGTCGCTGGGCACCAGGTCGGGGGTGAACTGGATGCGGGCGAAGCTGCCGCCCACCACGGTGGCCAGGGTGGAGGCCGCCAGGGTCTTGGCGACGCCGGGCACGCCCTCCAGCAGGCAGTGGCCGCGCGCGAGCAGGGCCACGAGCAGCCGCTCCACCATGTGGTCCTGGCCCACGATGACACGCCGGACCTCGCTCAGTGCCTCGCGCAGCAGTCCGGCGTCGGTCTCGCTGGGCAGTTCTTCGGCGACGGTCATGGCGTCATTCCACCAAACGGACGGTGCTCTCGCGTGGCTGACATGGTCAACATCCCCGATTGATACCCACATGCGCAGGCTGTGATCGCCGTCGCGCGTGCGGACGTGTGCTTTCATGGCAGACGTGGCCAGTCCGCTCCAGTACGGTGACCCGCCCCGGCTCGGGCCCTACGTCCTGCAGGCCCGCCTGCGGGTGGGACCGGCCGGGCTGGTCTACCTCGGGCAGGCCGCGAACGGCCGGGCGGTCTCGGTGGCGGTGCTGACCCGGGGCGCGGCGCAGGACCCGGCGGCTCGGGACCGTTTCGTCACGGCGGTCCGCGAGGCGGCGGCGAGCCGGGGGGTGCGGGGCTGGGTGGCGCGGGCCGCGCGGGCCCGGCCGGCTCCGGCCGGGCCCGCCCCGCAGGTGCTCGCCATGGAGGACGGGACCGCGCCCTGGGTCGCCACGCCGTACGAGCCGGACCGGGTGGGGGCCGAGCGGTTCCTGGAGCCGGTGCTGGTGGGCGGCACGCTGATCGGGGAGCGGCACGGCCCGGACTTCGCTCCGTACTGGGTGGGCGACCGGCGGCCCGCGCTGCCCGGGCCCGCCGCGCCCGCCCTGCCGCCCGTCGCGACCCGCCGGTCGGTGGTCGCGGCCGCGGCGGCGCTGGCCGTGCTGCTGGTGCTGCTGGCCGTGATGCTCTGGCTCCTGCTGGGGCCGGACGAGGAGGCCGAGCAGTTCCCGTCGCCGCTGCCGCCGACGGTGTTCGTGCCGACCGCGCCTCCGGTCCCGGAGACACCGGATCCGGGCAGGCCGTCCCCGGCCCCGTCGCCCTCCGGGAGCGGGACGGGCGAGCCGCGGGACGAGGGGACGGGCGCGCCGGGCGAGGACATCTGACGGCGGCGGTCCCGGCGAGGTCGCCGGCGGTTCCGGAGGCCACGGGGCCGGGAGCGGGCTTGAGCCTCCCGCAGGGTGAGGCTTTAGCGTCGTCGGCATGGAGATCATCATTCACGACACACCGAAGGCCATGCTGGAGCTGGTGGGGCTCCCGCTCGGGCGGCGCGCCGAGGCGCTGCGCGACCTGCTCGCGCCGATGTACGAGGCCGTGCCGGTGCCCGGGGACATCATCGACCTCCACCACCAGAGCGGCGGTTTCCGGGTGGACCGTGAGGACGACCGCTACGCGCCCGCGCTGCGGCGCCTCGTCGAGGAGGACGTCCGGGGGCAGATCGGGCACGCGCTGGCGACCGCCTGGGACCGGCTCACCGGCGCGGTCCCGGACATCAAGGGGCCGGAGAGCCTGCAGGTCGTCCTCATGCTGGGCGATCCGGACGACGCGTACCTGATGCGGACCGCCGGCGGCTACTACGGCATGGGCGGCACGCCCGGCTGGCTGTACCTGCTGGCCTGGCCCTCCGACGAGGTCGTCGGCCGGATCGCGCACTGCGCGGTGCACGAGTTCCATCACCAGGTGCGCTACCACAACGTGGTGTGGGACCCGGCGGCGGTGACGGTCGGCGAGCACGTGGTGGCCGAGGGGCTGGCCGAGGCGTTCGTGCGGGAGCTGTCCGGGCCGGAGGCGATGGGGCCGTGGTCGGCGATGGTCACGGGCGAGGCGCTGGAGCGCGCGCACGAGCGGATCGTCGCCGACGCCGACCTGCCGGGGATGGGCCGCACCACGCTCTACGTGCTGGGGGACGCGGCCGCGCGCAGGTTCGGGCAGGAACCGATCGGCATCCCGGACATGGCGGGGTACGGCGTGGGCCTGCGCATCGTCGACGCCCACCTGGCCGCCTCCGGGCTGACGGTGGCGCAGAGCACCGTGCTGCCGGGGGAGCGGATCCTGCGCTCGGCCGGGTACCGGTGACGGTCCCGGGCAGGCGCCCCGCGGGCCCGGGACGCACCGGGCCCGCGGCCGGCCGGGGCGTCACGGCCCCGGCGGTCCCGGCCGGGACCGCCGGCCGTCACCAGGCGTCGACGAACAGGCCGTCGGGCCGGTCGGGCGGCACGGGGGCGGCGCGCAGGGCCCGGCCCAGCCAGGCGCGGGTCTCCGCGGGGTCGATGACCGCGTCGATCTCCAGGTGCGCCGCGACGTTGACGGCCCGGCCCTGCTCGTAGGCGAGCGCGACCATGTCCCGGAACAGCTTCTCCCGCTCGGCGGGATCGGCGGTCGCCTCCAGCTCGCGGCGCATCGCCAGCCGGACCGCGCCCTCCAGGCCCATGCCGCCGAACTCGCCGGTGGGCCAGGAGACGTTCAGCTCCGGGGAGTGGAAGCCGCCGCCGGTCATGGCCTGGGCGCCCAGCCCGTAGCCCTTGCGCAGCGTCACGGCGAACAGCGGGACCGTCAGCTTGGCCGCGCGCAGGAACATCCGGGAGACGTGCCGGACGGCGGCGCCCCGCTCGGACTCGGGCCCGACCATGAAGCCGGGCGTGTCCACCAGGGAGAGCACCGGCAGGCGGTGGGCCTCGCACAGGTTGAGGAAGCGGGCGGCCTTGTCGGCGCCCTCGGCGGTGATCGCGCCGCCCAGCACGGCGGGGTCGTTGGCCAGGACGCCGAACGGCCGGCCCTCGAAGCGCGCCAGCGCGGTGACCATGCCGGGGGCGAAGGCGGAGCGCAGTTCGAGCACGGAGCCGGTGTCGGCGAGCGCGCCGAGCACCCGGCGGACGTCGTAGACGCGCTTGCGGTCCTCGGGCAGCAGGAAGCGCAGCTCGCGCTGGTCGGCGCAGGACCACTCGGCGAGGTCGCCCTGGAAGTAGGACAGGTAGCGCCGGGCGGCCGCGACCGCCTGCTCCTCGTCGTCGACGACGAGGTCGACGACGCCGTTGGGCGCCTGCACGCTCACCGGGCCGATCTCCTCGGGCCGGTGGACGCCCAGCCCGCCGCCCTCGATCATGGCGGGGCCGCCCATGCCGAGCGTGGTGTCGCGGGTGGCGATGATGACGTCGCAGCACCCCAGCAGCGCCGCGTTCCCGGCGAAGCAGCGGCCGTTGACGACGCCGACGAGCGGCACCCGGCCGCTGAGCGCCGCGAACCGGGCGAACGTGGGGGTGTCCAGCGCCGAGACCCAGGGGGCGTCGGCGTCGCCGGGGCGCCCTCCGCCGCCCTCGGCCAGCAGCACCAGCGGCCACCTCCGGCGGGCGGCCAGGTCGATGAGCCGGTCCAGCTTGCGGTGGTTGTTGTATCCCTGCGTGCCGGCGAGGACGGTGTAGTCGTAGGCGGCCACGGCGCAGGTCGCCGCCGCGCCGAACAGGTCGGCGTTGACCGTGCCGACGCCGGTGACCAGGCCGTCGGCCGGGGTTCGCCGGAGCAGTTCCTCCTCGCCGCGGCGACGGCGCTGGGCGGCGACGGCGAAGGCGCCGTACTCGTTGAGGCTGCCGTCGTCCAGCAGGGCGGCGACGTTCTCGCGGGCGGTGCGGTGGCCGCGCGCGTGGCGGGCGGCCACCGCCTCCGGCCGGGCCTCGTCGCGGGTCAGGGCCCAGCGCCGCCGGACCTCCAGCAGGTCGGGGCGGGCGGCGTCGAGGTCCCGCGGGAGCCGGGCGTCGCCGTCGCCGTCGTCCGGCTGCCCGCAGAGCGGTTCCAGGAAGAGCAGGGGGCTGCCCTCGGCGACCGCCTCTCCGGCGCGGACGGCGATCGCGTGGACGCGCCCGCTCACCGGCGCCTCGACCGGGAAGTGCATCTTCATCGCCTCCACGACCGCCAGGGGCCGGCCCGCCCGGACCGGTGCGCCCGGCTCGGCCTCGACGGCGACGACGACGCCCGTGGTGGGCGCGGTGACGGCCACGGTCCCGGCCGGTGCGGCGGCCCGCGGGGCACCGCCCGCCGTGCCGGCCGCGCCCGCCGCGCCCGCCGTGCTCCCGGCGGCCGGAGCACCGGCCCCGCCGCCGGGGACGCCGGAGCCGTCCGGACCACCGGAGGGGAAGCGGCCGGGCGGCAGGGCCCGGGCGGCGGCCGCCAGCTCGGGCAGGTGCTCCTCCAGCCAGCCCGTCGTCACCCGGGCGTGGCGGACCTCGGGCCGGTCGAGCAGCGCGCGCAGCAGCGGGATGTTCGTCGCCACCCCGTCGACGCGGAACTCGGCCAGCGCCCGGGCCGCCCGGCGCAGCAGCGCCGGCAGGTCGTGCCCGGCGCGGGAGACGACCAGCTTGGCGAGCAGGGGGTCGAAGCCCGGGTGCGGGGAGAGGCCGGCGTAGGCGAAGGTGTCGACGCGCAGGCCGGGGCCGGTGGGCGGGTCGAAGGCGCGCAGCGTGCCGCCCGAGGCGCGCACCCGCCCGTCCGGAGCGACGTCCTCCATGGTGACGCGGAGCTGCACGGCGCAGCGGGGCGGCGGCGGCAGTGCCGGGTCGAGCCGGTCGCCGAGCCCCAGCTCGGGCAGGGTGGCGCCCTGGGCGAGCCGGAGCTGGGCGGTCACCAGGTCCAGGCCGGTCAGCTCCTCGGTGACGGTGTGCTCGACCTGGAGGCGGGGATTGGCCTCGATGAAGAAGAACTCGCCGCCGGGGGTGAGGAGGAACTCGACGGTGCCCAGCCCGCCGTAGCGGACGGCGCCGGCCAGCCGGAGGGCGGCCTCGACCATCCGCGTCCGCAGGGCGGGGGGCAGGTCCGGGGCGGGGGCGAGCTCCACGAGTTTCTGGTGGCGGCGCTGGAGGGTGCACTCGCGCTCCCACAGGTGGGCCACCTGCCGGCCGTCGCCGACGATCTGCACCTCGATGTGCCGGGCGTCCTCGGCGAGCGCCTCGACGTACACGCCGCCCTCGCCGGAGGAGGCGCGGGCCTCGGCGGAGGCAGCGGCGTGGGCGGCGGCCAGGCCGGCCCGGTCCCGGACGACCCGCATGCCGCGCCCGCCCCCGCCGGTCAGCGCCTTGACCACCACGGCGCGGCCGTCCAGCGAGGCCGCGAACGCCTCGGCCTGCTCCGGTGTGACGGCCCCCGCGGTCCCGGGCAGGACGGGGACCCCCGCGTCGCGGGCCAGGGCGCGGGCGGCGGCCTTGTCGCCGAGGACCTCCAGCGTCTCCGGCGCGGGCCCGACGAACACGACGCCCGCCTCGGCGCAGCGCCGGGCGAAGACGGCGCTCTCGCTCAGGAAGCCGTACCCCGGGTGCAGGTGCGTGGCGCCGGCCGCCGCCGCGGCGCGCAGCATCTCCTCCATGTCCAGGTACGCGGCGGCGCCCCGGCCGGGCAGCGGGTACGCCTCGTCGGCGTGGAACACGTGCAGCGAGCGCGCGTCCTCCGGGGAGTGGACCGCGACCGAGCGCCAGCCCAGGTCCGCGGCGGCCCGCGCGACGCGTACGGCGACCTCGCCCCGGTTGGCGATCAGCAGCGTCGGACTGGGGGGCATCGGGCTCCTCTTCCCGCGCGGCGGGGCCGGGCCGCCTCCGGCGGGCGCTGGCGCGCTCCCGCTCCGGCGGTCCCGGGGCCGCGCGTCGGCGAACGTGCATACCGGTCGGTCGGTATGTCCTCCCACGATACCGGGGGCCGCGGCGCGGCGCCTCCCGGCGGTCTCCCCGGACGACCCGCCCCGCTCCGGCGGGATGGATCACAGCAAAGGGGGCATGACGAGATAAAAGGGATGGTGGCGAGATTGAGATCGCGGGGTATGGACAGCGGATGAAGCACGAGGAAGAACTCCGCAGGCTCGACGAGGAGCTGGCACGGCTGCGCGCGGAGGTGGCCGGCATGCGCGACCAGGTGGGCGACCTCGGTGCCACGGACGCCAACGAACGGGCGCAGATGATCAACATGGCCGACGAGCAGGAGAACCTGATCGGTGAGCTCGAGGCCCGGCGTGCCGCACTGCTGAGATCCGCCGATGCCGAGTGACCCGGCCGCCACGCGTCCGGCCGCGCCCGTCGCGGGCGGCCGCGCCGCGCACGCCCCCGCCGGGGCGCCGCCGTCTCCCCGGCCGACGGGGGTCGCCCGCGCCGGGCGGTGCGCTCCGGACCGCCGGGTCCGGTCAGCGCGGCGGGTGCGGCGAGGCCGCCGCGCTCCGGTAGTCCTCGGCGATCCGGTCGGCGACGGCCAGGATCGGCTCGACCAGCCGCTGCATCTCCCGGGCGCGGTGGGAGGAGACGACGACGCCCACGGCCGCCACGGGACGGCCGTCCACGAGGACGGGCGCGGCCGCCGAGCACGAGCCGAGCGTCATCTCCTCGTAGGTGAGCGCGTACCCGCGCTCGCGCACCTGGCGGAGCTCGCGCGCCAGCCGGCCGGGCTCGGTGATGGTGTGCGGGGTGGGCCGCTCCAGGGGGCGTGACAGGTAGGAGGAGACCACCCGGTCCGGCTCGAAGGCGAGCAGCGCCTTGCCGACCCCGGTGGGATGCATGGGCAGGCGCCCGCCGGCGCGTGAGACGATCGGCACGGCCCGCCGGCCGTACACCTTGTCGACGTACAGGACCTCGAAGCCGTCCCGCACGGCCAGGTGGACGTTCTCCCCGGTGCTGCCGAACAGCTCCTGCAGCCACGGGTGCGCGACCTGCTGGAGGGGGCCGGGGGCGAGCTGCCCGAGCTCCCACAGGCGCAGGCCGATGTGGAAGTGGCCGTCCGGGGCGCGGGTGAGCGCCTGCCAGGCCTCCAGCTCGCCGACCAACCGGTGGACGGTGCTCAGGGCCAGTCCGCTGCGGCGGGAGATACCGGTGAGGGTGAGCCGGGGATGGTCGGCGTCGAAGGCGCCGAGGACGGCCAGGACGCGGGAGGTCACCGACCGTCCGGGATCGCGCGAGCCGCCCGACATCCCACCTCCACCGGGATCCGCTCCCCGTCTTCCGCTGAGTGGAAGGGAAGGGTACACCGCGCGGCCTCCGGCCGGAATCCTCGCGACGACCGCCCCGCCCGCCGGAGGCGACCGTGGACCTCCGCGGCCCGCCCGGCCCCCGCTCCTCGTGCCCGGTCCGTCGCCGGGCGCCGTGCCCGAGCGGGGGAGCGCTGCCCGGCCCCGGGGGCGCGGTCGGTACGCTCTGCCCGGCGGCCGGGTGATTTCGGGGGATATGCGTGGACATGGTGGAGATCGTGCTGCTGCTGGCGGCGGCGGCGGGGGCGGGGTGGATCGACGCGGTGGTCGGCGGGGGAGGGCTGGTGCAGCTGCCCGCGCTGCTCCTGGCCGGGGTGCCGCCGGTCCAGGCGCTGGCCACCAACAAGTTCTCCTCGGTCTTCGGCACCGCCTCGGCCGCCGTCACCTACGCCGTCACCACGAAGATCGACAGGTCGGTGGCGATCCCCTCGGCGCTGGCCGCGGTGCTGCTGTCGGGGCTCGGTGCCTCGGCCGCGACGGCGATCTCGAAGGAGGCGCTGATCCCGCTGGTGATGGCCGCCCTGGTGGCGGTGGCGCTGTTCGTGACCTTCCGCCCGGCCCTCGGCTCCCAGGACCACCCCCAGCTGCGCACCCGGGCCCGGACCCTGGCGGCGATCACCGTCACCGGCGTCGGCATCTCCTTCTACGACGGCATCATCGGCCCGGGAACGGGGACTTTCCTGATCATCGCGTTCACGGCGATCCTCGGCATGGACTTCGTGAGCGGCTCGGCCCATTCGAAGATCGTCAATTCCTGCACGAACCTGGGGGCGCTGCTGGTCTTCGGGCTCCAGGGGCACGTCCTGTGGGTCCTCGGTCTCGGGATGGCGCTCTGCAACATCGCCGGTGCCCAGCTCGGCGCCCGGATGGCGCTGCGCAGGGGGACGAGGTTCGTCAGGATCGTCCTGCTGTGCGTGGTCGTCGCGATGGTGGCCAAGCTGGGGCGCGACTGGCTCGCCGCGGCCTGACCGCTCCGGCGCCCGCCGGGCCGGCGGACACCGCCCGTGCCCGCCGGCCCGGCGAAATTATGATCTACTTTGTAAAGGAGCGATCTTGTAGGGCAGAAGCGGCCAGGGCGACGAAACCGGCGAGAAGCACCGGAATCACCAGAGCACGGGGCAGGCCCACCGCCTCGGCCGCCCCACCGATCAGCGCCGGACCGGTGAGGAAGCCCGCGTAGCCGAGGGCGGCGACCCGGGCGAGGGCCCGGCCGGCGCGTGCGGGATCGCGGCGACCGGCCGCGGAGAAGACCTGGGGGACGATGCAGGACAGGCCCGCCCCGAAGCAGGCGAAGCCGATCACCCCGGCGAGGGGCAGGCCCACCAGCAGGGCGGTGCCGAGCCCCGCGGCGGCCAGCAGGCCGCACCCGCGGACCAGGGCGGCGGGACCGAACCGGGCGGTGAGCCGGTCTCCGGCCAGCCGGCCGGCGGTCATCATGACGGAGAAGCCGGCGTAGGCGGCCGCGGCCAGGGTGTCGGAGCCGCTCAGGTCGTGGAGGTAGACCGAGCTCCAGTCGGCGGCCGCGCCCTCCCCGACCATGCAGCAGAACGCGAGCGCGCCCAGCAGGAGCACGCCGCGGCCCGCGCCCGCCGTGCTCCCCGTGTTCTCCTTTCCCGTGCTCCCCGCCGGCGCGGCGCCCCCCGCGGCGGCCGGATCCGGTGCGGCGGGGACGGTGGTGAGCGCCCGGCGGGAGGCGTGCAGCGCCATGGCCGCGATGGCGGCGGCGACGGCGAGGAAGGTCGCGGCGGGGGACAGGCCCGCGCCGGCCAGGATCCCGCCGGCGGCCGCGCCGAGGAACCCGCCGATGCTGAACGCGGCGTGGAAGGACGACATGATCGACCGGCCCGTGGCGCGCTCGACCTCGACGGCGTTGGCGTTCATCGCGACGTCGAGGGTGCCGTGGACGGCGCCGAAGGCGAACAGGGCCAGGGTGAGGGAGACGAGGTCGGGGGCGAGGGCGGGCGGGACGAGGACCGCGCTCTGGGCGAAGGCCATGGGCAGCATGACCTTGGTGCTGCCGAAGCGGTCGACCAGGCGGCCGACCACCTGCATCCCGGTGATGGCCCCGGCCGCGATGCCGAGGAGCGCGACGCTGAGCAGGCCGTCGCTGAGCCCGAGGCCGGCTTTGATCGCGGGGATGCGGGCCGTCCACGTGCCGATCGCCGTACCGGAGAGCAGGAACAGCAGGTAGACGGCGGTCCGGCCGTGCCGCAGGGCGGTCCGGTCGTCATGGGTGAGGGTCACGGGAGGTCTCCGGGTGGTACGGGTGCGCGCCGCGGGCGGGCGTCCCGGTCCCGGAGCGGGATCGGGCGGGGAGGGCGCGGGAGGGGGAGGGGGATCCGGCGCGGACGGTGCCGGAGGACGTCAGACGGTGCGGACGGCCACGCCGGCGGCGGTCAGCGCCTCGTGCTCCGCGGTGGGGAGCGCGTTGTCGGTGACGACGACGTCGAGGCGGTCCAGGGGGCAGACGGCGCCGAACGCGGTGCGGGTGAACTTGCCGGAGTCGGCGGCGGCGACGACGCGCCGGGCGGAGGCGATCGCGGCCTGCTTGACCGAGACCTCGGCCAGGTCGTGAGTGGTCAGGCCGTGCTCGGCGGACAGGCCGCAGCAGCCGATGACGGCGGTGTCGAAGCGCAGGGACCTGATGGCGTTCTCGGTGAGGGGGCCGGTGAAGTTGAGCTCGCCGGGGCGGACCTCCCCGCCGGGCAGGACCAGGCGGATCCGCGGTGCGGTGCTCAGCTCGTGGGCGGCCTGCAGGGAGAGCGGCAGGACCGTCAGCCTGCGGTCGCGGAGGGTGCGGGCGATCTCCAGCGCGGTGGTGCCGGAGTCGAGCAGGACGGCCTCGCCGTCGGTGATCAGGGCGGCGACCTCGGCGGCGATGCGCCGCTTGGCCTCGGTGGCCTCGTGCTCGCGCAGCGCGAAGGGCGACTCCTCGCCGCGCAGCAGGAGGCTGACCGCGCCGCCGCGCACCCGCCGGACCAGGCCCTGCCGGGCGAGCTCGTCGAGGTCGCGGCGGATGGTCATCTCGGAGACCGCGTGCCTGAGGGCCAGCTCGGCCACGGAGACGGAGTCGCTGGTCCGCAGGGCGGCGATGATGTCCCGGACACGGTCTTCACTTTCCATATGTTCATTTGAACACATGTGATGTTCGATCGGCAAGCCGGGGAGAATGGACGCATGCGCGCGAGCCGTCTGCTGTCCCTGCTCATGCTCCTGCAGACCCGGGGGCGGGTGACCGCCGCCGAGCTGGCGCGGGAGCTGGAGGTGTCGGTGCGGACGGTCTACCGGGACGTGGAGGCGCTGTCGGCCGCGGGCGTGCCGGTCTACGCCGACCGCGGTCCGGTCGGCGGCTACCGCCTCCTGGACGGCTACCGCACCCGTCTCAACGGGTTGACGGCCGAGGAGGCCTCCTCGCTGTTCCTGGCCGCGCTGCCCGGCCCGGCGGCGGAGCTGGGGCTGGGCGAGCTGGCCGCGGCGGCGGAGCTGAAGGTGCTGGCGGCGCTGCCGCCGGAGCCGCGCTCGCACGCGACCCGGATGCGCGAGCGCTTCCACCTGGACGTCCCCGGCTGGTACGGCGGGGCCGAGGAGGCGCCGTTCCTCGGCCGGGTCTCCGAGGCGGTGTGGGACCAGCGCCCGCTGCGCATGACCTACCGCCGCTGGGGGCCGCAGGAGGTCGAGCGCCTGGTCCACCCGTACGGCCTGGTGCTGAAGGGCGGGTCCTGGTACATGGTGGCCGCGGCGGTGCGGGGGACCGGGGAGCGGCCGGAGCAGGGGAGGGTGCGGCAGGCCGGAGGGCCGGCGGGGGAGCGGTCCGGGCAGGAGACCGGGGAGCAGGTCGGGCGGGGGGAGCCGCGCACCTACAAGGTGGCGCGGATCATGACGGCCGCGCTCCTGGAGGGCCGGTTCGAGCGGCCGGCCGGCTTCGACCTGGCGGCGTTCTGGACGCGCTACACCGCGGAGTTCCGCGAGCGCATGTACACCGCGCACGCCGTGATCCGGCTGGCACCCGGAATGGAAGGCCTGCTGCGCCACACCGTGGGGGAGGACGCCGCCACCGCCGCGCTCACCGGCGCCGGGCCGCCCGACGAGCGCGGCCGGCGGATCCTGCGCCTGCCGGTCGAGTCGGTCCGGCACGCCCGGTGGCTGCTGCTGCGGCTGGGCGCCGGCGTCGAGGTGCTGGAGCCGCCCGAGCTGCGCGCCGCGATGGCCGAGGCGGCCGCCGCGCTCACCCGGTTGTACGGCCCGCCGGAGGCCGCCTCGGCCCCGGGTTAACCGATTGCCGCCCGGAGGTCCCGCCGAGGAGGATGACGGCATGTTCCTGGTCGCCTTCGTCGGCTCCTGCTTCCTGCTCGCCATGATCCCCGGGGTCAGCACCGCGGTGATCCTCCGCCAGACCCTGCGGGCCGGTCGGGGCCCCGGCATGGCGGCCACGCTCGGCAACGAGACCGGCATCCTGCTGTGGGGGCTGGCCGCCGTCTTCGGCCTGTCGGCGCTGGTGCTGGCCTCGCAGGTGGCCTATGACGTGATGCGGCTGGCGGGCGCGGTCTTCCTGGTCGTGCTGGGTGTGCAGTCGATCCGGCAGGCGCGCGGCCGTACGGCGGGGGAGGAGCCGCCGGGGGAGGAGCCTCCGGGGCGGGCGGCGGCCCGCGGATGGCGCCGCTCCTACCTGCTGGGACTCAGCACCTGCCTGGCCAATCCCAAGGCCGCGGTGTTCGCGATGTCTTTCCTGCCGCAGTTCGTCCCCTCCGGGGCGGACGTGCCGCTCACCCTGGCGCTGCTCGCGGTGGTCTGGGTGCTGGTGGACGTGGTCTGGTACGGGGTGTTCATCTGGCTGGTGGGGCGGGCCGGGGCGGTGTTCGCCCGGCCGGCGGTGCGCCGCCGCCTGGAGCGGATCTCCGGTACGGTGCTGATCGCCCTGGGCGTGCGGATGGCGGTGGAGGCGCGATGACGCTGGTGTACGGCGAGGCGGGCAGCGGGGATCCGGTGGTGCTGCTGCACTCCACCACCGCGGACGCGCGGATGTGGGACCCGCAGGCGGAGGCGCTCAGCGCCCGCTTCCGGGTGGTGCGGCCCGACTTCCGGGGGCACGGCCGCACGCCGTACGCCGCCGACCGGCCCTACTCCGACTCCGGCGACGTCGCCGAGCTGCTCGGCGCGCTCGGCCTGGAGAAGGCGGCCCTGGTCGGCTCCTCCTACGGCGGCAGGGTCGCGCTGGAGCTGGCCGGCGCCCACCCGGCGCTGGTCTCGCGGATGGTGCTGCTCAACCCCGGCTGCGGGCTGGCGGCCACCGCGGACCTGGAGGAGTTCGGCGCGCAGGAGGACCGGCTGCTGGAGGCGGGGCTGGTCGAGGAGGCCGTCGAGCTGAACGTCCGCACCTGGCTCGGTCCGGAGGCGGACGCGCGGACGCGGGAGGCGCTGCGCCGGATGCAGCGCCACGCCTTCGAGGTGCAGCTGGCCGCCGGGCCTCCGCCGCCGCAGCTGCCCGGCGAGGTCGACCTGGCCGCGGTGGAGGCGCCCGCGCTGGTGGTGAGCGGCGCGCACGACCTGCCGTACTTCCGGGAGTCGGCCCGGCGCGTGGCGGCGGAGCTGCCCGCGGCGCGGCTGGTGGAGCTGCCGTGGGCCGGTCACCTGCCGAGCATGGAGCGGCCCGGGGAGATCACCGGGCTGATCCTCGGCTTCCTCTCCTGACGGCCCGGTCCCGCCGGGGGCGTCCCGCCACCCGCCGACTGGCGGGTGGTCGCCGCCGCGTGGCGCTGGATCGCCGCCGCGTTCGCGGCGAGGGTGAGGGGGACCTTTGACGGTAGGCCACGTTCACGATCCTGGAGTCCCATGAGCACGACCTCCCCCGCCGCCGCGACCCCGCCGCCCTTCGACCCGGAGCTGGCCGCCGCGCTCGCCGTACTGGGCGGGTCCGTGCCGTCGTCGCTGACCCCCGGCATGATCCCGCTGCTGCGCCGGGGGAAGGCGGACGCCCCGGCCGTGACGGAGGAGGCGCTCCGGCGCGGCGGGGCCTTCCACGTGGAGGAGCGGGCGGTGCCCGGACCGGCCGGGGCGCCCGACGTCTCCCTGCTCGTGTGCCGTCCGGCGGGTGCGGCCGCCCCGCTCGGCGCGGTCTACCACGTCCACGGCGGCGGGATGGTCCTGGGTGACAACCGCGCCGGGATCGACGGCGTGCTCGACCTGGCGCAGGAGCTGCGGCTCGTGGTCGTGTCGGTGGAGTACCGCCTGGCGCCCGAGCACCCGCACCCCGCTCCCGTCGAGGACTGCTACGCGGGCCTGGTGTGGACCGCGGCCCACGCCGGCGAGCTGGGCGTCGATCCCGGCCGCGTCGTCGTCGGCGGGGCCAGCGCGGGCGGCGGGCTGGCCGCCGCGCTGGCGCTGCTGGCCCGGGACCGCGGCGGTCCGGCCCTGGCGGGGCAGCTGCTGATGTGCCCGATGCTCGACGACCGCAACGACACCCCGTCGTCGCACCAGATGGCCGGGCTCGGCGTCTGGGACCGCACGGCGAACGAGACCGGCTGGAGCGCCCTGCTCGGCGACGCCCGCGGCGGCCCGGACGTGTCCCCCTACGCGGCCCCGGCCCGTGCCGAGGACCTGTCCGGGCTGCCGCCCGCGTTCGTCGACGTCGGCTCGGCCGAGACCTTCCGCGACGAGGCCGTGGCCTACGCCGGCCGGATCTGGCAGGCCGGGGGCAGCGCAGAGCTGCACGTGTGGCCGGGCGGGTTCCACGGCTTCGACCTCGTGGCCCCGCAGGCGGCCATCTCCCAGGACGCCCGTGCCGCGCGCCTGCGCTGGCTGCGCCGCCTCCTGGACGGGTGAGCGGGCGGGGGAGACGGGATGGAGGACCTCCTGGGGCGGTTGTCGGCGCTCGACCCGGACGCCGGCGCCGCGGTGCGCGTCATCGCCTACTTCGACCGGCTGGTGGAGGCGCGGGCCGGGCTGGAGGCGATCGTCCGCGGCGCCGCCGTCCTGGCGGGCTGCCCGGCGGGGCTGGCCGATCCCGGGCGCGGTGTCCACGTGCGGGTGCTCCCCGACGGCCGCCGCGCGGACGCCGGAGCGGCGCCCGATCCGGCCTGGCTCCGTACCGCCCTGCCCGGAGGGGAGGCCGTGCTGTGGCTGGAGCGTCCGCCGCCGGCGGGGCCGGTCAGGGCGATGGTGCTGGAGCGGGCCGCGGCGGCGGCGCACGGCGTGCTGGACCGCACCCGGGGGCGCGCCCGGCTCCGCCCGCCCGGGGAGGACCCGGCCCTCGTGGAGCTGCTGCTGGACGCCGGCGCGCCCGCGGCGGCCCGGTCCCTGGCAGCCCGCGGGCTGGGCCTGCCCGTCGGCGTCCCGGTGCGGGCCGTGGCGCTGGAGGGCGGTGCGGCCCGCGTCGAGCCCGCCGCCCGGGCGGTTCCCGAAGGGGTGCGGGCGGGGGTGGGCCCGGCGGTGGAGGTGCTGGATCTGCCCCGCTCCTGGGCGCTCGCCCGTACGGCGCTGCGGCTGGCGGCGGAGGGGACGCCGCAGGATCCGGGGCCGCGGGTGGTCCACGCGGACGAGCTGGGCGGGCTGGCGGTCCTGGCGGCGGCCGTGGGGCCGGGGACCGCGCCGGGGGCGTCAGGTCCACAGCTCGTCGAGATGGCTGTCGAGGATCGCCAGTGCCGCTTCGGCCGTGCGCTGCCTTCCCAGCACGCTCGAGACGAGCCCGTTGGTCATCGCCAGCAGCCCGGCGGCCCTCGTCGCCGGATCCACGTCCGCGGAGATCTCGCCGGCCCGCTGGGCGGCGCGGATCTTCCCGGCCAGGAAGGCTTCGAGCGCATCGGGCTGCGGGGTGCCGTACTGCTCGACGAACTGCGGTTCGCTGAGCACGAGGGAGTAGAAGGCCGCGTACGCGCGGGCGATCCGGCGGCTCTCGGCGTCGACGGGCAGGATGTTCGTCAGGACGGCCGTCACCACGGTGCGTGCCGTCACCGGGGGTCCGGCCGCGGCGACGGCCTGCCTTATCCGGCCGTCGAGCTGCGCGGTCAGGCGCTGCAGCGCATCGGCGAGCAGCGCCTCCTTGGTCTGGAAGTAGTACTGCACCAGGCGCAGTGAGACCCCGGCCTCGGCCGCGACGCCTCGCATGGTCGCGCCTCGGAGCCCCTGGGTCTCGGCGATCCGCAGCACCGCCTCGGCGATCCGCTTGCGGCGCTCCTCGTGGTCGACGCGTAGCGGCATGGCCATCCACCTCCTTTCATGATACGAACGTATCATGAAAATTGGTGAGTTTACGAACGATGCGGCGAGGGCGAGGTTCTTCGACGTCTACACCTCCGCCTTCGAGCGGCTGTGGCCGGGACCGCCGGCGGCGGTGGACGTGCCGACCACGTTCGGCCGCACGCGCGTCTACCGCGCGGGGCGTGCGCGGGGGAGCCCCGTCGTGCTGCTGCCGGGAGCGGGCGGCAACGCCCTGATGTGGCACCGGTACATCCGCCCTCTCGGCGAGTCGCACCCGTTGATCGCCGTGGACACGATCGGGGAGGCCGGGGCCAGCGTCCAGCGGGCCCCGGTGCGCGACGGCCGTGACGGCGCGCTGTGGCTCGACGAGGTGCTGGCGGCGCTCGAGGTGGCCTGCGCGCATGTCGTCGGCTGCTCGTACGGCGGCTGGCTGGCGGTGAACCACGAGATCTACCGGCCGGGCCGGATCGCCACCCTCGTCCTCCTCGACCCCGCCGGTTTCGCGCTGCCCGGGCCGCGCTTCTACGCCTGGGCGGTCGCGGGAGGCCTTGCGGGTCTCGCGCCCCGCGCGATGCGGCCCCGCCTGGCCCGGTTGGTCGCCAACGGCACGATCCTGGAACCGGAGATCATGCGCCTGATCCCGGCGGCCGCCCGGTACCGCCGCCGCCTGCCCGACGCCCTGGTGTTCAGCGATGACGACCTGCGCGCCGTGCGGACCCGCTCCTTGTTCCTGCTCGCCGGACGCAGCGCCCTGCACCGGTCCCGGCGGGTCGCCGAGCGCCTGGCGGGCGTCCTGCCGGGCGCGCAGGTCGAGATCGTGCCCGGGGCGGGGCACGCGTTGCCGATGGACCTTCCCGATCTCGTCGCCGAGCGCGTCCTGCGGTTCGTCGCGGCGGGTGACGGCCCCCCGGCGGGATAGACCGCGGGCGGCCCGCGGGGGAGGGGTGGCCCCGCTCCGCCTCCGGCCCGCGGGATTGTCGGTGGCCCGGTGCACGATGGCCGGTATGGCTTCGTGGCAGGAGATCGAGAAGGAAGTGCCGGAGTTCGCCGACCGGGTGCGCGCCCTGATGGACGCGCACCGGCACAAGACGATGGCCACGCTCCGGAAGGACGGCTCGCCCCGGATCAGCGGCACGGAGGCGCAGTTCAAGGACGGGCAACTGTGGCTGGGGTCCATGCCGGGCGCGGTGAAGGCGATGGACCTGCGGAGGGATCCGCGGGTGGCGCTGCACAGTGCGTCGGTGGACCCCGACGACGCCGACCCGGCGGCGTGGCCGGGGGACGCCAAGCTGGCGGGCCGGGCGGTGGAGGTGACCGATCCGCAGGTGCTGGAGGGGTTCGGCCTCCCGGAGCAGGAGGGCCACCTGTTCCGGATCGACGTCTCCGAGGTGGTCCGCACGTTCGTGCACGCCGACGGCGAGCACCTGGTCGTGCAGATGTGGCATGAGGGCCGGGGGCTGCGTGAGGTGCACCGGAAATGAGTAATGAATCTACATTGTAAAGGCGCAGAGTCGGCACATAAGATCGAGTAACCGAGAAAAACGGCGACGGGTCCCAGGCGCCGCCCCGCGCCGGTCCGGTCTGTCAGGAGTCCGGTCGTGCCGCCGGGGCGGTGTCCGTCCCCGTGCCCTCCGCCCCCGTACGGCCCGCTGCGCGGCCGGAGGGGGTGCGGGGGCGGAGGGCGCCGGCCGAGGCGGCCATGAACGCGGCGAGCACGGCGGGGATGGCCAGTGCGGTGGGCAGGTCGGTGAGTTCGGAGACGCTGCCGATGATGGCGGGTCCGGCGACCAGCCCGGTGTAGCCGACGGTGGCCACCTGGGCGATGGCCTGCCCGGCGCGGGCGGGGTCGTGGTTGCCGGCGGCGGAGAAGACCTGCGGGACGATGGTGGCCAGGCCGAGGCCGAAGAGGGCGAAGCCGGCGATGGCGACGGGCACGCTGCCGATGACCAGGGCGGTGCCCAGGCCGAGGGCGGCGACGACGCCGGAGACGCGGACGAGGAGGACGGGTCCGTACTTGAGGGCCAGATGGTCGCCGGCGAAGCGGCCGACGGTCATGGCGACGGAGAAGACGGCGAAGCCGAGGGCGGCGACGGTCTCGGAGGCGTGCAGGTCCTCGTAGAGGTAGACGGAGGTCCAGTCGACGGCCGCGCCCTCGCCGACGAGCCCGGCGAAGGCGACGACGCCCATGAGGACGATCCAGCCGGTCCAGGAGGCGCGGGTGGGGGCGGCCTGGTCGCGGGTGTCGCGGGTGCGGGTGGCGGGCAGCAGGTGGCGGCCGGCGTAGACGGAGATGAGGGCGAGGGGGATGCCGGTGGCGGCGAGGGTGGGGCCCGCGCCGAGGCCGAGGAGGGCGCCGAGGCCGCCGAGGGCCGCGCCGATGAGTCCGCCGATGCTGAACATGCCGTGGAACGACGACATGATGGGGCGGCCGTAGGCGCGTTCGACCTCGACGCCGTGGGCGTTCATGGAGACGTCGAGTGAGGCGTTGACGACGCCGTAGAGGAAGAGGGCGGCGATGAGGGTGGGGAGGGTGGGGGCGTAGCCGGGGGGGATGACGGTGAGGGCGGTGGCGACGCCTGCGGGGACGATGACGCGGGCGCTGCCGAAGTGGTCGGTGAGGCGTCCGGCGAAGCGCATGCCGACGACGAGGCCGACGGCGATGGCGAGCAGGCCGTAGCTGAGCTGGCCGTCGCTGAGTCCGAGGTCGGTTTTGACGGCGGGGATGCGGGCGGCCCAGGCGCCGGAGACGGTGCCGAGGAGGATGAAGAAGAAGGAGACGGCGCGGCGGGCGCGGACGGCCTGCAGGGGTGCGGTGCTCATGGGGTCCCCGTGGGTCGGTGCGGGTGGGTGGGGGTGGACGGGCCGGTGGGGTCTGGTGCGGGCGGTCTGCTGGTGGGTCGGTTCCGGGTGGGGTCAGTGGACGGAGAAGCCTCCGTCGGCGCAGATGGTCTGGCCGGTGATGTAGGCGCCGGCGTCTCCGGCGAGCAGGAGGGCGAGGCCGGCGAGGTCGGCGGGCAGGCCGTTGCGGCCGATGAGGGTGCGGGCGGCGAGGGCTTCGACGCGGCCGGGGATGTCCTGGGCGGCGCGGGTGAGGGGGGTCAGGACGAAGCCGGGGATGATGGTGTTGCTGGTGACGCCGTGGGGGGACCAGGCTTCGGCCTGGGATCTGGTCAGGCCGGTGATGGCGGCTTTGGAGACGCCGTAGGCGCCGCTGTCGCCGAAGGCGCGGATGGACTGCTGGGAGCCGATGTTGATGATGCGGCCCCAGCCGCGGGCGGCCATCCGGGGGCCGTAGTGCTGTCCGAGGAGGTAGGGGGCGGTGATGTTGACGGCCATGGTCTGTTCGTAGTCGTCGGTGGTGAGGTCGGCCATGGGGCGGCGGATGTTGTTGGCGGCGTTGTTGACGAGGATGTCGATGTCGCCGTGGTGGGTGGCGGCCTGCTGGCAGATGCGGGTGATGTCGCCGGTGTCGCCGAGGTCGGCGGTGATGGCGGTGGCGTTGACGCCGTGGGCGCGCAGGGCGTCGGTGGCGGTGGCGAGCTGGTCGGGGCGGCGGGCGACGATGATGACGTTGGCGCCTGCGCGGCCGAGGGCTTCGGCGATGGCGTGGCCGATGCCGGAGCTTCCGCCGGTGATGAGGGCGGTGCGGCCGGTGAGGGAGAAGAGGGATTCGAGGTATCCGGGCATAGCCTGAAAACCTATCATCCTACGTTTCTGTTGGGGTGATCTTCGAGTTGTTCGGCGACGGCCTGGATCTTGTTCATGACGGAGCACAGGTCGTGGAGCGTCTGGGTGTCGAGGCGGTCGAGGAGGCGGCGGAAGTCGTCGAGGCCGGCGTTGGAGATGCGTTCGAGGAGGGTGTGGCCGGCGGGGGTGAGGGCGACGCGGCGGACGCGGCGGTCGTGGGGGTCTTCCCGGCGGGTGGCGAGTCCGTGGCCGATGAGGCGGTCGACGAGTCCGGTGACGGTGCCGAGGCCGACGCCGAGGTGGTGGGCGATGTCCTGTCCGGAGGCGGGACCGTGGGCGGACAGGAACATGACGACCTTGAGCTGGCGCATGGTGAGGTTGGAGTCGAACAGGGGGGAGGTCTGGTGTTTGCGGGCGAAGATCCGGCTCAGGTCGCGCTGTATGCCGCCGATCCGGTCGATCAGCCGCTCGCGTTCGTCGTCCACGCTCACCTCTCGTTTCCTGAGAAGGTTATCAGGATCTTCGGGCAGAGTTAAATATTCGCTTCATGCGAAGTGTTAGTCTGTGCGCAACTTTGCCTGACATCCCCTAGGAGCCCGCTGCTATGACAGCCTTGGCCAGGTTGAGCCTCGCCAACCGCAGCCTCGTCATAATGATCGCGGTCGTGCTGAGCGCGTTCGGCGCCTTCGCGATCCCGTCGCTGAAGCAGCAGTTGCTGCCGTCGCTCTCGTTCCCGGGGGCGTTCGTGGTGGCGGCCTATCCCGGTGCCTCTCCCGAGATCGTCGAGGAGCAGGTGACCGAGCCGATCGAGAACGGCTTCCAGGGCATCGCGGGGGTCACCGAGGTGACCTCGACGTCCCGGGAGGGTCTGTCGCAGGTGCAGGTGGCCTTCGAGTACGGCACCGACATCGAGGACGCGGTCGGCAGGCTGCAGCAGGCGGTGAACCGGGTCGAGCCCCAGCTGCCCGAGGGGGTCGATCCCCAGGTGATGGCCGGCGGGACCGACGACATCCCGGTGCTGGTGCTGGCGGTGGAGGCCGGCGGTGACGAGCGGGCGATGGCCGACAAGCTCGAGCGGGTGGTGGCTCCGGAGATCCGGGCCGTCGAGGGCGTGCGGGACGTGGCGGTGACCGGTGTCCGCGACGAGAGCGTGGTGATCACTCCGGATCTCGGCAAGCTCGCCGTGCTCGGTCTGCAGCCGACGGCGATCGCCGACGCGCTGCGGGCCAACGGGCAGCCGATCCCGGCGGGCAGCCTGACCGAGGACGGCATGTCGCTGACGGTGCAGGTCGGTGACCGGATCGGTTCGATCGGCGAGCTGGAGGATCTGTATCTGACTCCTGCGGCCCCTGCGGCCGCGCCGCAGGCGCGGCAGGCGTCCGGGGCGGCGCCGCAGCAGGCGCGGCCCGCGGCGGCGCCCGAGCCGGTGCGGCTGGGCGATGTGGCCGAGATCGAGCTCACGCCGTCGGCGGCGACGTCGCTGACGCGCACCAACGGTGAGCCGAGCCTGGGCGTGTCGGTGACGATGGTGCCGGACGGCAACGCGGTGGCGATCTCGCACGCGGTGGAGGAGCTGCGGCCGGAGATCGTGCGGGCGCTCGGTGACACGGCGGATGTGACGGTGGTGTTCGACCAGGCGCCGTACGTGGAGGATTCGATCAAGGATCTGACGACCGAGGGCCTGCTGGGTCTGGTCTTCGCGGTCCTGGTGATCCTGGTGTTCCTGCTGTCGGTGCGCTCGACGCTGGTGACGGCGGTGTCGATCCCGTTGTCGGTGGTGATCGCGCTGCTGGCGCTGTGGCTGGGTGACTACTCGCTGAACATGCTGACGCTGGGCGCGCTCACCATCGCGGTGGGTCGTGTGGTGGACGACTCGATCGTGGTGCTGGAGAACATCAAGCGGCACCTGGGGTACGGCGAGGCCAAGCGTGACGCGGTGCTGGCGGGCGTGCGCGAGGTGAGCGGCGCGGTGACGGCCTCGACGTTGACGACGGTGGCGGTGTTCGCGCCGATCGCGGTGGTCGGCGGCATGGTGGGGCAGTTGTTCGCGCCGTTCGCGATCACGGTGACGGTGGCGCTGCTGGCGTCGCTGCTGGTGTCGCTGACGGTGATCCCGGTGCTGGCGTACTGGTTCCTGAAGGCTCCGGTGCTGAGCCCGCAGGAGGCGCGCGCGGTGCGGGAGGAGGCCGAGGCCAAGGAGCTGCGCAGTCCGCTGCAGCGGGCCTATCTGCCGGTGCTGCGGTTCGCGACGCAGCGGCGGCTGGTGACGGTGCTGGTCGGTGTCGTGGTGTTCGCGGTGACGATGGGCCTGGCCGGGCGGCTGGAGACGAACTTCCTGGACTCCACGGGGCAGGACACGATCTCCATCAGCCAGCGGATGCCGGTCGGTACGGATCTGGCGACCACGGACGCGGCGGCGAAGAAGGTCGAGGCGGTGCTGGCCGAGCTCAAGAGCCGGGGTGTGGAGTCCTACCAGGTGAACGTGGGCTCGGGTGGCGGGTTCATGGGCGCGATGGGCGGGGGCGGGGGCGGGGACCGCGCCTCGTACTCGGTGACGGTGGCCGAGGGCACCGACACGCCGGCGTTGGAGGAGACGCTGCGTGAGCGGCTGGCGGGGCTGGATGCGGGTGAGATCACCGTCGGCGCCGGGGGCGGCATGGGCGGGTCGACCGACCAGATCGATGTGGTCGTGCAGGCGCCGGACCTGGAGACGCTGAAGACGGCCGCGGAGGCGGTGCGTGGCGCGATGGGCGGTCTGGACGGGCTGCGGGACGTGTCGTCGAACCTGGAGGCGAGTGCGGAGCGGATCGAGGTCCGGGTGGACCGGGAGAAGGCCGCGGCGCGGGGGCTGACGGAGGCGGCGATCGGGCAGGTGGTCGCGCAGCGTTTCCGCGGTGCGCCGCTGGGTCAGGTGACGCTGGACGGCCGGGCGGAGGATCTGGTGCTGCGGGCCGGGGACGCGCCGGAGGACGTCGAGGAGGTGCGTGATCTGCAGCTGCCGACGGCGACGGGGGTGGTGAAGCTGTCGCAGGTGGCGTCGGTGGAGAAGGTCGCCGGGCCGACGCAGGTGACGCGGATCGACGGTGAGCGCAGCGCGACGGTGTCGGGTACGGCCTCGGGCAGTGACCTGGGCGCGGTGACGGTGGAGCTGCGGGAGGAGCTGGACGGGCTGACGCTTCCGGCGGGTGCGTCGTATGAGATCGGCGGGGTGAGCGCCGATCAGGAGGAGGCGTTCGGTCAGCTGGGGCTGGCGATGCTGGCGGCGATCGCGATCGTCTTCATGATCATGGTGGCGACGTTCCGGAGTTTCGCGCAGCCGCTGATCCTGCTGGTGTCGGTGCCGTTCGCGGCGACGGGTGCGGTGGGGCTGCTGCTGGTGACGGATACGCCGCTGGGTGTGCCGGCGCTGATCGGCATGCTGATGCTGATCGGCATCGTGGTGACGAACGCGATCGTGCTGATCGACCTGATCAACCAGTACCGGGAGCAGGGGATGGGCGTCGTGGAGGCGGTGATCGAGGGCGGCCGGCGGAGGTTGCGGCCGATCCTGATGACCGCGGTGGCGACGATCTTCGCGCTGGTCCCGATGGCGCTGGGGCTGACGGGGTCGGGCGGGTTCATCTCGCAGCCGCTGGCGATCGTGGTGATCGGCGGGTTGCTGTCGTCGACGCTGCTGACGCTGGTGCTGGTGCCGACGCTGTACGTGATGCTGGAGCGGACCAAGGAGCGGTTGCGGCGCGGGCCGAAGGCCGGCGGCGCGGAGTCCGAGGTGAAGAAGGTGGACGACGCGGAGGATCTGGCGCCGTCCCGGTAGCCGCTGGTGGTGGCCGGTGGGGCCGCCCGCCGTACCCGGTGTTCCGGGTGCGGCGGCCGGCCTTTTCCGGTCGTGGCGCGTGGCCGGGGCTTGTGCGGGGGCCGGGAGCGGGGTGCGGGCGGGGCGCCGATAGGCTGAGGCAACGTGACTGCCAAGCCGCGTATCCCCAATGTCCTGGCCGCCCGCTATGCGTCCGCGGAGCTGGCCCGTCTGTGGTCTCCCGAGTACAAGGTGGTCGCCGAGCGGCGGCTGTGGCTGGCGGTGCTGGCCGCGCAGGCGGAGTTGGGGGTGGAGGTTCCGGCGGGGGTCGTGGCCGACTACGAGAAGGTGGTCGAGCGGGTCGATCTGGCGTCGATCGCCGAGCGGGAGCGGGTCACGCGGCATGACGTGAAGGCGCGGATCGAGGAGTTCAACGCGCTGGCCGGGCACGAGCACGTGCACAAGGGCATGACGTCGCGGGATCTGACGGAGAACGTCGAGCAGTTGCAGATCCGCGACAGCCTGGTGCTGGTGCGGGACCGGTGCGTGGCGCTGCTGGGGCGGCTGGCGGCGCTGGCCGCGGAGCATTCGGGCACGGTGATGGCGGGCCGGTCGCACAACGTGGCGGCGCAGTCGACGACGCTGGGCAAGCGGTTCGCGTCGGCGGCCGACGAGCTGCTGGTGGCGTTCGGGCGGTTGGAGGAGCTGCTCGCGCGTTATCCGCTGCGGGGGATCAAGGGTCCGGTCGGTACGGCGCAGGACATGCTGGACCTGCTGGGCGGTGACCGGGCGCGGCTGGTGGAGCTGGAGGACCGGGTGGCGGCGCATCTGGGGTTCGCGCGCCGGTTGACCAGTGTGGGGCAGGTGTATCCGCGGTCGCTGGACTACGAGGTGGTGACGGCGCTGGTGCAGCTGGCGGCGGCGCCGTCGTCGCTGGCGAAGACGATCCGGTTGATGGCCGGGCACGAGCTGGTCACCGAGGGGTTCGCCGAGGGGCAGGTGGGCTCGTCGGCGATGCCGCACAAGATGAACACGCGCTCGTGTGAGCGGGTGAACGGTCTGGCGGTGGTGCTGCGGGGGTACGCGTCGATGGCCGGGGAGCTGGCCGGGGACCAGTGGAACGAGGGGGATGTGTCGTGTTCGGTGGTGCGCCGGGTGGCGCTGCCGGATGCGTTCTTCGCCTTCGACGGGCTGGTGGAGACGATGCTGACGGTGCTGGACGAGTTCGGGGCGTTCCCGGCGGTGATCGCCGCGGAGCTGGACCGGTATCTGCCGTTCCTGGCGACGACGAAGATGCTGATGGCGGCGGTGCGGGCCGGGGTGGGCCGGGAGACGGCGCATGAGCTGATCAAGGAGCACGCGGTGGCGTCGGCGCTGGCGATGCGGGAGCGGGGCGTCGGCAACGAGCTGCTGGCGCTGCTGGCGGCCGATGAGCGGTTCCCGCTGGGTGCGGCGGAGCTTGCGGCGCTGCTGGCCGACCGGGTGTCGTTCACGGGGGCGGCGGCCGAGCAGGTGGAGGCGGTCGTGGGGCGGGTGGGGGAGGTCACCGCCCGGTATCCGGAGGCGGCCGCCTACGTTCCGGGCGCGATCCTGTAGCGGGCCGGTCGTGGGGGTGCCGGTGGCGTTGCGGTCGGTGGCGGAGGTGGTGGGCGCCTGCGCCGGCGACGCCATGGTCGTGTGGGCCGCGCAGGGGATGCGGTGCGGGGTGCGGGCGTGGGCGTGGGGTGAGGCGGTGGCGGTGGCCAGCCCGGAGTTGAACCGCCGTGACCGGTTGACGGTGCGCGGGCCTGCGGGGGCGGTGGCGGAGCTGGTGCGGCGGGTGCTGCCGGAGTTGGGGCCGTCCTACCGGTTGCTGGGGGAGCGGGCGCTGGTGGCCGAGCTGGTGGAGCGGCTGCCGGGGGCGCGGTTGCTGGCGGCGTTCGAGTGGATGGAGACCGGCGGGCCGGGTGAGGGGCCGGGGGCCGGGGGCGGGTCGCCTGCTGCGGCGGTGCGGGTGGGCGCGGGCGGTGGGGTGCGCCGTGGGGCCGGGGCTGCGGATCTGTGCGGGGGTGTGGGGTGGCTGCCCGCGGAGGCCGACGGGCGGGTGGCGGAGCTGCTGGCGGTGGCGTCGCCGTCGGCGTGGGCGGTGCCGGGGCTGGCGGGCATCCGCCGGTGGGCCGGGGTGCGCGGGGGCGACGGCGCGCTGCTGGCGGTGGCCGCGGACGCCTGGTCGGCGCCGCAGGTCGGGTTCGTCGCGGGGGTGGCGACCGCGCCGGCGTTCCGGGGCCGGGGGCTGGGGGAGGCGGTGTGCCGGTTCGTCGTCGGTGAGCTGGCGGCCGGGCACGGCCGGGTGGCGTTGATGGTCGACAGCGACAACGCCGGGGCGATCCGCGTCTACGAGCGGCTGGGCATGCGGCTGCGGCCGGTGGCGGCGGCGGAGCCGCCCGCGGGGTGAGGCCGGCGCCGCGGCCGGCACCCTGACTGGCGCCGTGACTGCCGGGGCGGGCGGCGCCGTGTGATGCGGGGGTGGCCCCCCCGGGGGGAAAACCGGGTGCGGGCGCGGGCGGCGCGGGGCAGAGTGGGCGAAATGATGTCTGGTTTCGTGCCTGGTCTGCAGTTGTCGCGTGATTTCTACACCGAGGTGGTGCGGCCCCTGGTCGGAGCCGTGCCGCACAGTGCCGCGCTGATCGGCGCGGGGTCGGAGGTGCTGGCGTTCGACACCGAGCGCTCGACCGACCACGGCTGGGGGCCGCGGGTGGTGCTGTTCGCCGCGGCGGGGGACGTCGGGCGGGTGCGGGAGGCGGTGGAGCGGGGGCTGCCGACGGTGTTCGGCGGGTATCCGACGGTGTTCGGCGGTGGGCACGGTGTCGTGGTCGCCGATCCGGGTGCGTGGCTGGGTGAGCGGCTCGGGTTCGATCCGCGGGAGGGGGCCGGGGTGCTGGACTGGTTGTCGGCGCCGTGGCAGCGGCTGGCGGAGGTCACCAGCGGGGAGGTCTTCCACGACGGGCTGGGCGTGCTGGAGCCGGTGCGTGCGGCGCTGCGCTGGTATCCGGCTGATCTGTGGCGGTACGTGCTGGCCGCGCAGTGGAGGCGCCTGGCGCAGGAGGAGTCGTTTCCGGGGCGGTGCGGCGAGGTCGGTGACGGTCTGGGGTCGGCGGTGCTGACGGCGCGGCTGGCGCGGGAGGTGATGCGGCTGGCGCTGCTGATGCGCCGCCGCTACCCGCCGTATTCGAAGTGGCTGGGCAGTGCCTTCGCCCGCCTGTCGGGCGCGGCGGAGCTGGGGGACGCGCTGGCGGGGGCGGTGGCGGCGGGCGACTGGCGGGAGCGGGAGCGGCATCTGGGCCGTGCCTACGAGCGGGTGGCGGTGCTGCACAACCGGCTGGGGCTGACCGAGCCGCTGGAGACCTCCACCCGGGCGTTCTTCGAGCGGCCCTTCCAGGTGATCGGTGCTCAGCGGTTCGCCGACGCGCTGGGGGCGGCCGTCACCGATCCGGTGGTGGCGGCGCTGCCGCCGGTGGGGTCGGTGGACCAGTTCGCCGACTCGGCCGACCTGCTGACGCGGCCGCAGGGGTGCCGGGCGGCGGCCGGGGCGGTGCTGGGTCTGTGAGGGGATCGGGCCGGGTCGTGTGCGGTGGCGGTCTCGTCTGGGCCGGTCGTGGGGCCGTCCGTCGCGGCTCAGCCGGCGGTGGGGCCGTGGTGGGAGGCGGCGAGCTCGCGTACGGCGCGGGCGACGGCGGGGGAGTCGTCGCGCAGGATCTTGCTGTGGTTGCTCGCGGCTTTGGCGCTGACGGCGATGCCGGGGTTGCGGGCGAGGACGGGGTCGAGCACGGCGCGGCCCTGTTCCATCTCCCCTTTCCGGCTGCCGAGGCTGTCGCCGGTGGCCAGGACGAACCGCACCGGGCAGGTCAGGCGTTCGAGGACGGGCACGCTGGCGGCGGCGATCTCGTTGAGTTCGATGTTGACCTCGGCGTGCTGGTCGGCGCTCATCCGCGCGGCCAGGCCCAGTCTGGCGGCGATGGGGAAGAGCAGCCGCATGCGGCGGAACAGCGTGCGGATCCGTTGCGCGCCGTCCTCGCCGGTGAGGCCGACCGGGAAGGCGTCGACCGTGGCCAGGCCGGCGACGCGGTCCGGATTGCGGTCGGCCCAGTGCCATCCCAGCACCCCGCCGTAGGACCAGCCGACCAGGATCTGGCGGTTGACGTCCCTCGCCTCGAGGACGGCGCCGAGGTCGCGCAGGCACGCCTCGAAGGAGTAGTCCGCCGAGCGCTTCGATGCGCCGCGGGCGGCTCGTCGTAGGTGATGTGCCGGTAGTCGCCGCCCAGGCCGGCGATGACGTGCCGCCAGTGTGACCGGTCGGCGTAGGCGCCGTTGAGGTAGACGACCGGGGTGCCGGGGCATCCGGGGGGCAGGGGCGCGTGCTCAGGCGGTGGCGGGGGCGCCGCGCCGGCGGGCGGCCATGCGCCGCTCGAACCACAGGGAGGTGAAGGGCGGCACCGCGCACGCCAGGCCGAGCAGGATCGTGCCGGGGCTCCAGCGGGCGGCGCGGCCCGCGGCGAGCGCTGCGGCGATGTACAGCACGAACAGCGCGCCGTGGATCGGGCCGAAGATCTTCACGCCGATCTCTCCGGCGGCGGCGATGTACTTGACGTACATGCCGGCCAGCAGGCCCGCCCACGAGCACGCCTCGGCGACGGCGACGTAGCGGAACAGGCGCAGGGCTGCGGGTGCGGCGGGCGTGGCGGGCACGGTGCGGGGCCTCCTCGGACGGGGTCGTGATGACGGTCCCCAAGCCTAGGGGGCGCCGGCCGCGCTCCCGTCTGCGAGGGCGGGTGCGCGGCCGGCGGGGTGGTGCGGGCCGTACGGCGGGCGGGGTCAGGCGCCGGCGCGGGCGGCGTTGGCGTGGATGGCGTCGCGGATGTAGCGGGCCAGTCCGGGGGCGAGCGGTTCGTAGTTGGCGGCGAAGCGCGGGTCGTCGGCGTACATGTCGCCGAGGCCGCGGTGGATGTCGTAGGTGCAGTCGTAGCACCAGCGGGTGAGGTGCTGCCGGTGCCGTTCGGCCAGGTCCATGGCGTGCTCGCCGTCGGCGGGCAGGCCGGAGGCCAGCGCCTCGGCGAAGGCCTGGACGGTTTCGGCGGCCTCGGCGGTGAAGCGCCGCCAGTCGTCCTTGGTCATGGCGGCCATGCGGCGGCGCGACTGCTCGAAGGCGTCGGTGCCGCCCCAGCGTTCGGCGGCCTCGGCCTCGTGGTCTTCGGGGCGGAAGTCGCCGAAGAGCTCGAAGCGTTCCTGCGGGGTGAGGGTGATGCCCATCGTGTGTGCCTCCATGGCGTGCTCGACCGCGGCGGCCATCTCCTGCAGCCGGCCGATGCGCCGGCTGAGCAGCTCGTGCTGGCGGCGCAGGTGGGTCAGCGCGTCCGCGGCGGGGTCGTCGAGGATGACGGCGATCTCCTCGAGGGGGAAGCCCAGCTCCCGGTAGAACAGCACGTGCTGGAGCCGTTCCAGGTCCGCGTCGGTGTAGCGGCGGTAGCCGGAGGCGGTGCGCTGCCCGGGCGGCAGCAGCCCGATCTCGTCGTAGTGGTGCAGGGTGCGCACGGTCACTCCGGCGAGGCGTGCGACCTGCCCGACCGAGTAGCCCATGGCGGGTCTCCCCCTTCTCGGTGTCCTTACGGGTTCCAGGGTGGATCCTGACGGTACGTGAGGGTCAAACGCCTTTTTCTGGACTCTCCCCTGGGGACAGGGGCCATGCTGGGCGGCGTGGACGAGGAATTCGCAGGCGGTCTGCTGCCGATCGGGCGGTTCGCGCGGTTGTGCCGGCTCAGTGTCAAGCAGTTGCGGCACTACGACGAGCTGGGGCTGCTGGTGCCGGCGTGGGTGGACCCCGCAAGCGGCTACCGGTACTACCGGCCCGGGCAGGCGCGGCAGGCGCTGTCGATCGGGTTGCTGCGCTCGCTGGACGTGCCGCTGGCGGTGATCGGCCGGGTGCTGTCTGGGCCGGATCCGGAGGGTGAGCTGGAGCGGGTCCGTACCGCGCTGGAGGCGGAGCTGGCGCGGCGGCGCCGGACTCTGGCGACGCTGGAGCGGGTGCTGGGGGAGGGGCTGCCCGCGCCGCGGGTGGAGGTGGTGAGCGAGCCGGCCCGGCGGGTGCTGCTGGCGCGGGATGCGGCGGCCTGCATGGACGACATCGGCCGGGCGGTCGGGTCGTGCGCGGCGCGGCTGGCGGCCTGCGGCGCTGCGGCGGGCCCCATGGTGGGGGTGTTCCCCGTCGAGCTCGACCCCCCGGTGCCGGTGACGGTGGCCGCGGCGTGGGAGGGCGCCGCCGGTGCGGGCGGTGGCGGGCGGGCGGATCCGCCGCCGGGCACGGAGCCGGGCGTGCTGGCGGGCGGGGTCTTCGCCCGGGTGGTGCACGTGGGGCCCTACGACCAGGTCGCGCTGGCCTACCACGCGCTGCTGGTCTGGTGCGCCGAGCACGGGCACACGGCGCGGGGGCCCGTCCGCGAGGTGTGTGTGACCGATCCGGCCGTGACCGCGCCGGAGCGGCTGGTGACGCATCTGATGATCCGGCTGGAGGACATGGGGTGACGATCGTGAACCGGTGTGCGGCTGCCGACGCCCCGGAGCCGGCCGAGTACGGGCCGGTGCGCGCGCCGGGCGGGTGCGCCCGGCGACGCGGGGCACGTGCCCGTGCGGACGCTGTACGCGGCGGCCGGGGCGCTGGGCGGCATGGCCGGCGGGTTCAGCGGCGGGTCAGCACGCGCGGGCCGTCGTCGGTGACGGCGACGGTGTGCTCGACGTGGGCGGCGCGGCTGCCGTCGGCGCTGTGCAGGGTCCAGCCGTCGGCGGCGGTGCGGTAGGCGTCGCCTCCTCCGGCGGTGAACATCGGCTCGATGGCCAGCACCAGGCCGGGCCGCAGGGTCAGGCCGCGGCCGGGGCGGCCGTGGTTGGGCAGGTGCGGGTCCTCGTGCATGGCGCGGCCGATGCCGTGGCCGCCGAAGTCCTGGAGGATGCCGTAGCCGGCGGCGCGGCCGACGCCGGAGATGGCGTGGCCGAGGTCGCCGAGCCGGTTGCCGGGCACGCACAAGGCGATCGCCGCCTCCAGGGCGGCGCGGGTGGTGTCGATGAGCGCCAGGTCGGCGGGGCGGGCACGGCCGACGGTGAGGCTGACGGCGGCGTCGCCGGCCCAGCCGTCGAGGTGGACGCCGCAGTCGACGCTGAGCAGGTCGCCGTCGCGCAGCCGGTAGCGGCCGGGGATGCCGTGCACGATGGCGTCGTTGACGGAGGTGCAGATCACGGCGGGGAACGGGGTGGGGGCGAAGGCGGGTTTGTAGCCGAGGAAGGCCGAGGTGGCGCCGGATTCGCCGATCACCGTACGGGCGATCTCGTCGAGTTCCAGCAGGCTCACGCCGGCGCGGGCGTGTTCGCTGACGGCGGCCAGCGCGTCGGCCACGATCCGGCCCGCTTCGGCCATGGCGTCCAGTTCCGTCGGGGTCTTGAGCTCCACCATGCGGCGTCCTCCGTTCAACCAATACTTATACCGGTATTGTTATCACGGTTTGCTAGGATCGCGGACATGGTGAGACCTCCGCTGAGCGAACTGGACCGCGAGCGCGGTCACCGGCTGGGCACGATCCTGCGCCAGGCGCGCGGTGAGCGGAGCATGGCCGAGGTGGCCGCGGCCGCGGGCCTGTCACCCGAGACCCTCCGCAAGATCGAGACCGGCAGGGTGCCCACCCCGGCGTTCTTCACCGTCGCCGCGCTCGCCCGGGCGCTGGGCGTCTCCCTGGACGTGCTGGCCGAGGTCAGCGCCGCCGACCGGGCCGCCTGAGCGGCGGCCGGGCGCAAGCGGGCTATCCCCGCTCCGCCGTCTCGCCGCCCGCGGCCTCCCGGCGGTCGCCGGCCGGGCGGCCCGGCGCCGCGGGACCCGGCGCCGCGGGGCGCAGCAGCGGGTGGGTGCGCATCGCCACCTCCAGCTCGCCGGGCAGCTCGTCGCGGTAGCGGCCCAGCGTCGCCAGGTCGCCGTGGCCCAGCACCCGCCGCACCGCGTCCATGTCGACCGCGTCGGCCAGCAGGTGCGTGGCCGTGGTGTGCCGCAGCCCGTGCGGGGTCACCGAGCGCCGCCGCTCGGGCGCCACCCGCTGCTGCACCCGGTCGATCACCGCCTGCACGTCCCCGCGGGCCAGCCGCCGCCCGCGCCACGACAGCAGCAGCGCGGGCTCCGCCGAGGCGGCCCGCTCCCGGGACAGGTAGGCGTCCAGCGCCCGCGCCACGTCCACCGGGAGCGGCACGTCCCGGGTCCGGCCGCCCTTGCCGAAGATCCGCCAGTAGCGCACGCCGTCGTTGGTGTAGAAGTCCTCCACGTTGGCCCGCACCAGCTCCGAGACCCGGGGCCCGACCGCGGTCAGCAGCAGCACGATCAGCGCGTCCCGCAGCTCGGTGCGCTGGTCGCGGCGGCGGCGCGCCGGTGCCGGCGGGCTCTGCCGCTCCCCCGCGCCCTGCGGGCCCGCGGGAGCGCCCGCCGTGCCGCTGCCGCCGTGCCCGCCGAGCTCGCGGGCCGCGCCGATCAGCCCCTGGGCCTGCTCGCGCGTGAGCGCCCGCCGCTGCGGGGGCAGGCCGCCGCGCTCGCGGGCGGTCACCGTCGCCGCCGTCATCGGGTTGATCTGCACCCAGCCGGCCAGCGCCGCGTGCTTGAACAGCGCCGAGACCGACCGGCGGAAGCGCGCCTGCGAGGAGGCCGACTGCACGGCCCGGCCGGGCGCCGGGGGCGGCCCGGCTCCGGCGCGGGTGCGCCGCTCGTCGGGCTTGCGGGCGAAGGCCAGCAGGACCGCGTCGACGTCCTCGCCGGTCAGGTCGTCCAGCACCCGGTCCGGGCCGGCCAGCCGGGCGAAGGTCGCGGTGTCGCGGGCGTAGACCTCCGCGGTGGCCGGTGACAGGGCACCGGTCGAGGTCCTGGCCCGGACCAGCTCCACATAGCGGTCGGCCGCCTCCTGCACGGTGAGGCGGTTCAGCTGCGCAGGCCGCATGGTTTCGGGGACGCCCTTCCTCGGTCTCCCGGGTCTCCCGGATCGTACCGGGCGGCGCCGACAAACCGTCCGCCGCCCGGGGCGGGAGGCCGCGGCGGCCCGGCCGGGCCGCCGCGGAGCCGAAGGCCCGGAAGGAGGACCCCGGAGGGCCCGGCCCGGGAACCCGGGCCGGGCCGGGGCGGGCGTCAGGGGGTGCGTCCGGCGGCGGGCAGCAGCAGGATCCGCCGCACGGTGTGGCGCTCGACGGCGGCGCGGCTGTACAGCAGCGGGAAGTACTCCCCCTTCTCCCACAGCGCCAGCAGGTCCCGGTAGTGCGGGCTGGCGGGGTCGCCCGACTGGCCCGGCGCGTTGACGGCCAGGGAGCGGTCCCAGCGGCCCACGTCCAGGACCATCTTGAACGACGGCCCGGAGAACGGCTGGTAGGAGAAGGGAAGGTAGCTGGAGGCGTCCACGGTGTGCCAGGAGCCGCCGCGCGGCACCGGCCCCACCTGCCCGCCCGCCGGGTGGGTGAACGTCAGCCGCTGCAGCGCCCCCCACGACCAGGCGGCCGGGTCGGGGCCGAGCCTGCGGCTCACCTCGGCGTAGGCGGCGGCCAGCGAGGTCAGCAGGAGGCGGTCGCGGACGGCGGTGCCGTCGGTGCCGTCGGCGCCGAACCAGCGCCGCGGGTTCTCCACCGCGTCCAGCAGCAGGACCGGGTCGGGCAGGTAGACCATGGCCGCCACCTGCGCGGGCATCACCTCGCGGGCGAAGGCCGGTCCCAGGTGGGTGGTGAACCACACCTCGAACAGGGCGGCCGCGGCGGAGTCGGCGTCGGCGACTCCGTCGTAGGAGCGCAGCAGCTCCAGGGCCCGCCCGGTGGTCTCGTCGCCGCGCAGGCCGTCCAGCAGCCGCACCAGCCGCCGGGCGGGGATGGACAGCCGGTCGTTCTGCAGCGCCGCCGAGTCGGCGACCGAGCCGCGTGGCGTGGCCGCCAGCACCTCGGTGATGCGCTGGTGCCGGTAGGGGGCGGCCCAGGAGTCGAAGCCCGCCCGCACCGGGTGGCCGTCGGGCAGGTTGTACTCGTTGGCGGAGGCGACGAAGCCCTCGGCGGGGTTGAGGGAGCGGGGCAGTTCGGCGCCGTCGTGGAAGCCGTCCCACTCGTAGCGGCCGTCGCCGGGCACGGGCAGCAGGCCGTCGTAGCCCCTGCGCCGGGGGACCAGGCCGCCGGGCACCCAGCCGATGTCGCCGCGGGTGTCGGCGTAGACCTGGTTCTCGGGCGGGCCGCCCCAGGTGCGCATGGCCGCGGTGAACTCGCGCCAGGTGCGGGCCCTCATGTACTTGAGGCTGCCGAAGTAGGGGGCGGTGCCGGGCTGCAGCCAGGTGGTCCGCAGGGCGTAGGCGCGGCCGCCGGCCGTGTCGAGTTTGATCACGGGTCCGTGGCGGGTGAAGGACAGCTCGACCTGCCGGGGCTGCCCGCCGGCGACCGGCACGGTCTCGGTGACGGTCGTGAAGCGCTCCCAGCCGTCGCCGTAGCGGTAGCGGCCCGGGTCGTCCGGGTGGAGCTCGTAGACGTACAGGTCCTCCTGGTCGGCGCCGAAGATGGTCAGGCCGAAGGCGGCGGTGCCGTTGTGGCCGATGGACACGCCCGGCAGGGACGGCTCGCCGGCGCCGATGACGTCCAGGCCCGGCGCGGACAGGTGGGTGATGTAGCGCAGCGCCGGCGCCGTCATCGACCGGTGCGGGTCGCTGGCCAGGATCGGCCGACCGGTGCTGGTGCGGCGCGGCGCGACGGCCCAGGCGTTGCTGCCCTCGGCGGCGGGCGGGGTGGGCGCGGCCTGCACGGTGCCGGTGGCCGCCTGGAAGGTGACGCCCTGGGTGGCCAGCTGGTAGGTGGCCAGCACGTCCGGGGGCAGGGAGCACGGGTCGAGCCCGGCGGGCACGGTGGTCTTCCACTCCGGCTGCGTCTTCTTCAGCAGCGGTTCGACGCCGATGCCGCCGGCGCAGACGGCCTGGGCGCGGCCGACCTCGGACTGCAGGTTCATCGACAGGCCGTGGCTGCGGATGCGCACCACGTCCTCGGGGCTCCAGCGGGCGGGGGCGTAGCCGAGACGGCGGAACTCCGCGGGCATGGCGCCGGGGTTGCGTTCCAGCCAGTCGATGTAGGCGTTGATCCCGGCGGCGAAGCGGGTGGCGGCCGCTTCGGCGCCGGCGCCGTAGGCGGCCCACTCCTTGCGCATGTCGCCCCGGTACAGGAAGAGCCGCGCGGCCCGGTCCTGCTCGACGTGGGCGGGGCCGAGGACCTCCGACAGCAGGCCCAGGCCCCGCCGGCGCCACAGGTCGATCTGGAACAGGCGGTCGCGGGCGGCGTTGAAGCCCTGCGCGAGGTAGAGGTCGTCGGTGCCGGAGGCGTAGATGTGCGGCACGCCCCAGCGGTCCACCAGCAGCCGGACCGGGCGCTGCAGCCCGGCGATCCGATGGACGGACGCGCCGGCCTGCCCGTCCGGCCGGGGCTCCCCGGTGGCGTGCACGGGCGTCTGCGCCGCCAGGCCCGCGCCGAGCGCTCCGAGGAGCACCACCGCCGAGACCTTCTTGCCTCTCCCCGCCGTCGGTCGCATGTCGTTCTCCTCGCCGCGCCGTGATCGTGGTCCTGTCGTCCTGCGACGAATGTCGCGTGGCGGCGGCGGTGCGGTCACCCCGTAGCGCCCCCCTGACGGCCGCGGCGTGCGCCTGGCCCGGATACGGGGTGGAGGGGCGCGCCGGGAAGGCCGGACCGGTCCGGGGCCGTTCCGGCGGGGTCCGGCGGGGTCCGGGCCCCGCGGCCCGCACGCGGAGGTGCGGGGCGGGTGCGGGTCAGGCTCCGGCGGCGCGGGCGGCGGCGGCCGCGGCGAAGGCGGTGACGATCGGGTGCGGCCGGGTGCCGTCGCCGGCCAGCTCCGGCTGGAAGAGGGTGGCCAGGAAGAACGGGTGGCCGGGCAGTTCCGCCACGCGCACCGCCCCGGTCTCGTCGTGGCCGGTGAAGCGCAGGCCGCCGGCGGCCAGGGCCGGCAGGTGGCCGGCGGCGGGGCCGAAGGCGCACGAGTAGCGCTCGACGGTCCGCCTCGCCCCGATGGCCTGCTCGGCCAGCGAGCCGGGTGCCAGCCGTACGGTGTCCTCGTGGCCGACCAGGGAGCAGGCCAGCGGTACGAGCAGCGGGTCGGCGGCGCCGGGGTCGTTCTCGGCGTGCGCGGCGGCCGTGCCCACGACGTTGCGGGCGTACTCCAGCAGGGCGTGCTGGAAGCCGCCGCAGGTGCCCAGGAACGGGATGCCGTGCTCGCGGGCGGTGCGCACCGCGTGCACCGCCCCGGCCTCGCTGGCGTACGGGCTGCCGGGCAGCAGCCAGATCCCGTCGAAGCCCTCCAGGCCGCCGGCGTCGGTGGTGGGGATCCAGTAGGCGTCCAGGGTCAGCCCGTCGCGCTCCTGCAGCGCCGCCAGCAGGGCGGGCACGCGGACGTGGGCCTGGACGTGGGGGGAGCGGTCGCCGACGAGGGCGACGGTCGCGGAAGCGGTCGCGGAGGTCATGAGCCCATCCTGGAGGTCCGCCTCCGGTAAGCGCCAACGATGGTTGCTGCTGGTGCGATAAGCGATACTGATGGGCCGTGGACCCGCATCTGCTGCGCACCTTCGCGGCCGTCGCCGAGCTGCGTTCCTTCTCCGCCGCCGCGCACCGGCTCGGCTACACCCAGTCGGCGGTCTCCCAGCAGATCGCGGCGCTGGAGGCCGACCTGGGCACGGCGCTGCTGCGGCGCCGCCCGGTGGAGCCCACCGCGGCCGGTGCGCGCCTGCTGGAGCACGCCGGCCCGCTGCTGCTGCGCCTGCGGGCGGCCCGCGCCGACGTGCTGCGTGCCGCGGGGGCGCCGCCGCGCACGCTGCAGGTGGCCGTCTCGCCGCTGGGCTGCCCGCCCGCGCTGGCGCGGGCCCTGCACGCGCCCGGCGTGCGGGTGACGGTGCGCACCGCCGTGCGGCGCGAGGTGGCCGAGCAGGTCGCCTCCGGTGCGGCCGACGTGGGGCTGCTGGACGGGATCGCCGCGCCCAGCGATCCGCTGCGCCTGCCGGACGCAGGCCCGCTGTCGGCCTTCGGGGTGGTCGCCGAGCCGCTGGTGGTGGCCCTGCCGGACGGGCACCCGCTGGCCGGGCGGCGCGGCCTGGCGCTGGCGGATCTGGCGGGAGCGCTGTGGCTGCGGGCGCCGGCGGTGGTCGAGCCGGAGCGGCTGCGCGAGCTGGCGGGCGCGGCCGGACCGCAGGCGTTCCGGGCCGGCTCCGGCTACGACGGCCACGACCTGAACACGGTGCTGAACCTGGTGGCCGCCGGGCACGGCCTGGCGCTGCTGCCCGCCTCGGTCGCGGCGGGGGCGCCGGCCGGTCCGGGCGGCGCGGGACCGCAGGGGAGCGGCGGCTCTCCCGGCGGCGGGGCCGGAGGCGTGCCCGGCCGGGAGGGCGGCCGGGGGATCCGCGCGGTGCCGCTGGCCGCGCCGCGCGTGGTGCACCGGGTGGAGGTGCTGTACGGCGCGCTGCGCGGCCCCGCCGCCGACCTGGTGGATCAGCTGCGCCAGCCGCCCGGGTCGACGCCGCCGGGCACGTCGGCGTCCGGGTCGTAGGGGGTGCGGGTGAAGACGAACGTGGCCAGGTCCAGGTGGCTGAGGGAGCCGTCCGGGCGGCGGACGGCGCGCAGCGTCTCCCCGGCGTGGTAGCCGTCCAGGCCCAGCCAGGTGCCGTCGGGCCGCGCGGCGAAGCGGGAGGCGCGGCCGGCGCCGCCGACGGGGTCCAGCGACAGGTCCCGGCCGCCGGTCAGCCGCAGCGCGTAGGGGGCAGGCCCCCAGTACCAGAGGCCGGCCAGCTCCAGCAGGTCGGCGTCGACCCGCCGGGGCCGCCACTCGGCGGGCAGGCGCGGCTCGTGCTCGTCGAGGATCGCCAGCAGGTCCATCGGCAGGGTGCGGCTCGCGCCGGAGGTGGAGTTGCTCAGGAACAGCACGCCGGTGCGGTCGGCGGGGTCGGCCCAGACGGCGGCCAGGAAGCCCGGCATGGAGCCGGTGTGCCCGGCCAGGCGGCGCCCGCCCGCGCGGGCCAGCTGCAGGCCCAGGCCGTATCCGCCGGTCCAGGTGTCGCCGTCGTCGACGGCCGCGGGCTCGCGCATCTCGGCCAGCGTCGCGGCGTCCAGCACGTCGCCGGTGTCGCCGGCCACGAACGCCGCCCACCGGGCCAGGTCGGCCGGGGTCGACCAGATCTGCCCGGCCGGGGCCATGGCGGCGGCGTGGTGCTCGGGCTCGGGCAGCAGCACGTCGGCCCACGGGTGGACGGCGTAGCCGCGCGCGTACGGCTCGCGGGGCCGGGTGGTGGTGCCCGTCATGCCGAGCGGGCGCAGCACCTCCTCGCGCACGGCCTGGTCCCAGCCGGTGCCGCGGTGGCGGGCCACCAGCTCGCCCAGCAGGCCGAAGCCGAGGTTGGAGTAGTGGTAGCGGCGGCCGGGCCGGTGGCGGGAGGTGCCCGGGCCGAGCCGGGCCAGCAGGTCGCCGAAGGGCGCGCCGGGGGTGCGCTCCCACCACGGGCCGGGCGGTTCGGCGGTCAGTCCGGCGGTGTGGGACAGCAGCTGGGCGACCGTCACCTCGCCCGCGGGGGTGCCGGGGATGTGCTCGCCGATCGGGTCGAGCAGGTCCAGGCGGCCCTCGTCGCGCAGCCGCATGACGACGACGGCGACCATGCTCTTGGTGATCGACCCGATCCGGTACTGGGTGTCGGGGGCGGGCGGGCGGCCCTCGGCCCGGCCGCGCGCGCCGAACCACGCGATCTCCCCCTCGCGCACCACCGCCGCGGCCAGTGACGGCAGCCGCGAGCCCGCCTGCTCGGCGGCGACCCTGTGCAGCAGCGCGCGGGCCGTGCTGTCCCGTACGGGTGACATCGGCGTGCTCCCTTCCCCGGCGTCCCGCGGCCGCCCCTTCCCGTCCGGGGGGCGGCCGGACTGTCCACGTTAACGGCAGGCCAGCCGCGCCAGCATCGGCGGGAGGGTGCCGCGGCAGGCGACGGTCAGCCGCCGGGTGGCGCGGGTGACGGCGACGTACAGGTCGTGGCCGCCCATGGGGGACTGGGCGAGGATCTCGCCGGGTTCGACCACGATCACCGCGTCGAACTCCAGGCCCTTGGCCTCGCCGGTGGTCAGCACGGCCACCGGGCGCTCCAGCGCGTCGGAGCCGTCGTGCGGGTCGGGCCAGCGGGCGGCGACGGCGCCGGCGACCTCGTCGCGGCGGGCGTCGGGCACGATGAGCGCCAGCCGCCCCTCGCCGATCGCCTCCAGTTCGGCGGCGGCCAGGGCGGGCAGGTCGGCGGTGGCGGCGCGGACCGCGCGCGGGGCGTCGCCGCCGGTGCGCACCGACTCCGGGGGCGTGCGGCCGGGGGCGACGGCGGCCAGCACGTCGGCGGCGACCTCCATGATCTCGGTGGGGGTGCGGTAGTTGACCAGCAGCCTCTCGACGCGCCAGCGGCCCTTGAGGTAGGGGTCGAGCATCTCGCCCCAGGAGCGGGCGCCGGCGGCCGAGCCGGTCTGCGCCAGGTCGCCGACGACGGTCAGGGAGCGCGCGGGGATGCGGCGCATGATCGTGCGCCAGGCCATCGCCGACAGCTCCTGCGCCTCGTCCACGATGACGTGGCCGTAGGCCCAGGTGCGGTCGGCGGCGGCCCGTTCGGCGGTGGTGCGGTAGGGGCCGGACCAGTGGTGGCGCTCGGCCAGTGCGGAGGCCTCCATCATCTCGTCCTCCGCCAGGCCGGTGAACTCCAGCACGCCGCGGGCGTAGGCCTCCTCCTCGCGGCGTTCGGCCTCGGCCGCCCGCCGGGCGGCGTGGAGGGCGGCCTCGTCGACGCCGAGCAGCTCGGCGGCCTCGTCCAGCAGCGGGACGTCGCCGGGCGTCCACGGCGAGCCCGGCGGGCGCAGCAGCGCGTCGCGTTCGGCCGGGGACAGCTCCGGCGCGGCCCGGCGCAGCGCGGCGGCGTCCGACAGCAGGTCGCCGACCAGCTGCTCGGGGGTCAGGTGGGGCCACAGGTCGTCCAGGGCGCGGCGCACCTGGGGCCGTGCCCACAGGACCTTGCGGGCGTGGCGCAGGTCGTCGGCGTCGGCGGGGGCGTCGAGGCGGGCGGCCTCGTCGGCGGCCAGGGCGGTGAGCACGTCCAGCAGGAACAGGCGGCGGGCGGTGTTGTGCGGCAGGCCGCTGCGGCGGGCCCGCGTCCGGGCGGCGGCGCAGGCGGCGTGGGAGGCGGCGATCGTCATCTCCTCGACCACGACCTCGACGCCGTCGCGCAGGGAGGTCCGCACCGGGACGGCGATCTGCAGGTCGCCGTCGGGCAGGCGCTGGCGGTCGGCGACGGCGGCGGCCACCACCCCGGCCATGCGCAGGTCGCCCTTGACGACGGCGGCGGCCGGGGTGTCGGCGGCGGTGGCGCGCACGCCGGGGTGCAGTTCGCCCACGGTCGCCACGACCACGTCGGTCTCGCCGAGGGAGGGCAGCACCTGGCCGATGTAGCGGGCGAACAGCGCGGTGGGGCCGACGACGAGGACGCCGCGGCGGGACAGGACGTCGCGGTGGGTGTAGAGCAGGTAGGCGGCGCGGTGCAGCGCGGCGACGGTCTTGCCGGTGCCGGGGCCGCCCTCGACGACCAGCGCGCCGGCCAGGCCGGAGCGGATGACGCGGTCCTGCTCGGCCTGGATGGTGGCGACCACCTGGCTCATCCGGCCGGTGCGGCCGCGCCGCAGCGAGGCCAGGAGCGCGGCCTCGCCGACCAGGGTGCGCCGCTCGCCCTCGCCGAGCCGGTCGAGGTCGAAGACCTCGTCGTCGATGCCGACCACGGTGCGGTCGCGGGTGTGCAGGTGGCGGCGGCGCACCAGCGGGCCGGGGTCGGCGGGGGTGGCGGTGTAGAAGGGGCGGGCGGCGGGGGCGCGCCAGTCGGTGAGGATGATCTCGCCGTCGGTGTCGCGCAGCCCGATCCGGCCGATGTAGCAGGTCTCGCCGTCGGTGTCGTCGATGCGGCCGAAGCACAGGCCGTGCTCGACGCCGTCCAGCTGCGCCAGGCGGCGGGCGTGCTCGGCGGCGGAGACGTCGCGCTCCAGGCGGGCCTGGTGGGTGCCGCCGGCGCCGCCGCGGGCGTGCTCGGCGGCCAGGGCCGTGCGGGTGTGCTCGCGGGCGGCGTCGAGGCGGTGGTACAGGCGGGTCAGGCGGGCCTGCTCGGTGCGGATCGCCTCCCGCAGGGCGGTGCCCTGCCCGGCGGTGTGCTCGGCGGTGGAGTCGGGGCCGCTGCGGCCGGGGGTGTGCTCGCGGGCACCGGATCGGGCGGTTCCGGATTGACGGCGTCCCATGTCTCTGGTAGACTCCTGTATGAGTGGACGTTTTTGTTTTGGCTGATTGATTGTAGCCGTCCGCTCGTGTCGGTGCACGCCTGTCTCCGCGTGCCCGCCCCCGTCGCGCCGGCCGCGCCGCCGCCGTACCGTCACCGTGATGCCCGCGTGACGCCATCGCTGCCTCCCCCAGACGCCGCCGCCGAATGTTGTGGGATCCCGGCATGCGCCGACCCGGCCCCGTGGTGTGGGATCGTCCCCATGACAGATGACGGGAAGACTCCGCCACGCCCCGACGGCGCACCCTCCGCCGCATCCGGGGACACCTCCGCCGCTCCCGGCCCCGCAGCCGCGCACGCCGCCGGCGGCGTGCGGCTCCCGCCCCCGGCGGCCCCCAGCGCCTTCTCCGGCGCCGACCTGGCCCGCGTCAGCGTGTTCGCGGCGCTGATCGCCGTGCTCGGCCTGCCGGGCGCGCTCAACGTCTTCGGCAACGCCGTGCCGATCACCCTGCAGACCCTCGGCGTCATGCTCGCCGGCGCGATCCTCGGCTCCTGGCGGGCCGCGCTGGCCGTCACCGTCCTGATCGTGCTCGTGCTGGCGGGCCTGCCGCTGCTGGCCGGCGGCAGAGGCGGGCTGGGCGTGCTCGCCGGGCCGTCGGCCGGGTTCCTGCTCGGCTGGATCCCCGGCGCGGCCGTGACCGGCTGGATCGTCGAACGCGGCGGCCGCGCCCCCGGCACCGTGCGGCTGGTGGCCGCCTGCCTGGCCGGCGGCGTCGCGGTGATCTACCTCATCGGCGTCCCCGTGCAGGCCGCCGTCACCGGCCTGCCGCTCGCCCAGACCGCGCTGCTGGCCGCGGCCTTCCTGCCCGGCGACCTGGCCAAGGCCGTGCTCGCCGCCCTCATCGCGCGGGGCACGCAGCGGGCCTACCCCGGCGCGGTCCCCGCGGCCGGCCGCCTGCGCACCGGAGGGAACTGATCCGCCCATGCCGGTGGCAGCCCAGATCATGCAGCACGCCGCCGCGCACCCGCACCGCGTCGCGGTGCGCGGCGCGCACGGCGAGACGACCTACGACCTGCTCGCCCGCCGCATCGACGGCGCCGCCCGCCTCCTGGCGGCGCGCGGCGCCGCGCCCGGCGCGCCGGCCGCGATCGCGCTGCAGGACCCGGTGGAGGCGCTGGTGGCCGTCCTGGCGGCCGACCTGGCCGGCGCCACCCCGCTGGTGTGCGACGCGGCCGCCGGCGCCGAGCGGCGCGCCCGGCTGCTCGGCGCCGTCCCGGTGGACCTGCGCGTGGAGCGGCCGCTGCCGGTCGGGCCCGCGGCCGCCGGAGCCGCCCGCCCGGCACCGGCGGCGCGGCCCGAAGAACGCGGGCCCGCGGCCGCGGACCCGCCCGCGGCCCGCGCCGGCGCGCCGCACGACCGGGCCTGGGCCTGCTTCACCTCCGGCAGCACCGGCAGGCCCCGCGCCGTGGTGCGCACCCGCGCCTCGTGGACGGACTCCTTCCCCCACCTGAGCGACCTGGCCCGGATCGGCCCCGACGACACCGTGCTGGTCCCCGGCCCCCTCAGCTCCTCCCTGTACGGCTTCGCGGCCGTGCACACCCTGGCGGTGGGCGCGACGGCGGTCCTGCCGGGGCGCTGGCCCGCCGCCGGGCTGCAGGCGCACCTGCGCGCCTGCACCGCCGTCCACCTGGTCCCGCACCACCTGCCGGCCGTCCTGGAGGTCCTGCGGCGCTCCGGCGGGCCCCTGCGCAGCGTCGTGGCCGGCGGCGCCGCCCTGCCCGCCGGCGTGCGGGAGCGGGCCGCCGACGCCGACGTGCACGTGCTGGCCTACTACGGCGCCACCGAGCTGTCGTTCGTCGCCGCCGACGCCGACGGCTGCGGGCTGCGGCCCTTCCCCGGCGTCGAGATCGAGGTCCGGGCCGTGCCCGGCGCGGCGGCCTCCACCGGTGCTGCGGGCGGAACCGCCGGCGCTGCCACGGACGGGGTGCCGCTGGGCGAGGTGTGGGCCCGCTCGCCGTACCTGGCCGACGGCTACCTGGCCGGAGCCGACGGGCCGCTGCGCACCGACGCCGGCGGCTGGATGACCGTCGGCGACCTGGCCGGGCCGTACCGCGGCGGCCAGGTGCTGCGGCTGCGCGGCCGCGGCGGCGGCGCGATCCAGACCGGCGGCGCCACCGTCGTGCCCGAGGACGTCGAGGAGGTGCTCAGGAAGGCACCGGGCGTCGGCGACGTCGTGGTGGTGGGCCTGCCCCACCCGGACCTGGGCGCGGTCGTCGCCGCGGTCGTCGAGGGCACCGGAGTGCGCCGGGCCGCGCTGGAGGAGGTGGCCCGCGCCGAGCTGGACGCCGCGCAGCGGCCCCGCCGCTGGTACGCGGCCGAGCGCCTGCCCCGCACCCCGTCGGGCAAGCCGCGGCGCGGCCTGCTCGCCGCCCGCCTGGCGGGCGGCGAGCCCGGCATCCGTAAGCTCGGCTGACATGCGAGACGAACCCCCCGCCGGCCGGCCCGTCGTGGTGGCGGCCCTGCGCACCCCCATCGGCACCGCCGGGCACGCCTTCAAACAGGTCGGCGCCGACCGGCTGGCCGCGCCCGTCCTGGCCGCGCTCGCCCGCGACCTGGCGCCGGTGCTGCCCGTCCCGGCCGAGGACGTGGTGCTGGGCAACTGCACCGGGCCCGGCGGCAACCTCGCCCGCGTGGCGGCGCTGGCCGCCGGTCTCGGCCACGGCGTGCCCGGCCTGACCGTGGACCGGCAGTGCGGCAGCGGCCTGGCCGCGGTCCTCGTGGCCGCCCAGGCCGTCGGCAGCGGCGCGATGGACCTGGTCCTGGCCGGGGGCGTCGAGAGCGCCTCCACCGCGCCGCTGCGCGCCCGCCGCGACCCCGCCGCCCCGCACGACGTCGCGGCGGCGCAGCCGTACGCGCGGGCGCCGTTCGCCCCCGACGGCCACCCCGACCCGGACATGGGGCCCGCCGCCGAGGCGCTGGCGGCCGCGCGCGGCGTCACGCGCGAGCGCCAGGACGCCTACGCCTGCCGCAGCCACGCCCGCGCGCTGGCCGCCCGGCGGGCCGGCCGCTTCGACGGCGAGATCGTCGGCGTCGGCGGCCGCACCGACGACCAGCGGCCCCGCCCCCTGCGCCCGCAGACGCTGGCCCGGCTGCCGGCGGCGTTCGTGCCGGGCGGCACGGTCACCGCAGGGAACTCCTCACCCATCAGCGACGGCGCGGCGGCCGTGGCCGTCGTGCCGGACCGGCTGCGCGCCGCCGCCGGCCTGCCCGGGCTGCGGCTGGCGGCCGGCGCGGTCGTCGGCTGCGACCCCGCCCTGCCCGGCTGGGGGCCGGTGCCCGCCGTCCGGCGGGTGCTGGAACGCGCGGGGGCGGATCTGCGCGACGTGGCGGCGGTGGAGATCGTGGAGGCGTTCGCCGCCCAGACGCTCGCCGTCACCGACGCCCTGGGCCTGGACCCGCTGGGCGCCGACGACGGGCGCGTCTGCCCCGACGGCGGCGCGCTCGCCCTGGGCCACCCGTGGGGCGCCAGCGGCGCGGTGGCGGTCGTGCGGTTGTTCTCCCGGCTGGTGCGCGCGGCGGCGCCGCCCGGGACGCTGGGACTGGCTGCGGCCGCGGTCGGCGGCGGCCTGGGGGTCGCCGCCCTGTTCGAGGTGGTGTGAGTGATCGAGCTGACCGACGTGCACGTACGGCTCGGGCAGCGGGACGTGCTGCGCGGCGTCACGGTCTCGCTGACCGAGCGCCGCATCGGCGTGGTCGGCGCCAACGGCTCCGGCAAGAGCACGCTGGCCCGGCTGCTCAACGGCCTGGTCCTGCCGACGTCGGGCACGGTCACCGTGGCCGGGCTCGACACCCGCCGCCACGCCGCGCGCATCCGCCGCCGCGTCGGGTTCCTGTTCACCGACCCGGACGCGCAGATCGTGATGCCGACGGTCGCCGAGGACGTGGCGTTCTCGCTGCGCCGCCGGGGGCTGGCGCGCCAGGAGGCCGACCGGCGGGTGCGGGAGGTGCTGGTCCGCTACGGTCTGCACGAGCACGCCGACCACCCGGCCCACCACCTGTCCGGCGGGCAGAAGCAGCTGCTGGCCTTGTGCTCGATCCTGGTGCTGGAGCCCGAGATCCTGGTCATGGACGAGCCGACCACCCTGCTGGACCTGCGCCACTCCCGGCAGGTCGCCGCGCTGCTGCGCGAGCTGCCGCAGCAGGTGGTGGCGGTCACCCACGACCTGGCGCTGCTGGAGGACTTCGACCGCGTGCTGGTGGTCGACGACGGGCGGGTCGTGGCCGACGGCGCCCCCGCCGCGGCGCTGGAGCGCTACCGGGAGCTGATGGCGTGAACACCCTCACCGGCGCCTACGTGCCCGGCGCCTCGGTCCTGCACCGGCTGCCCGCCGGGGTCAAGCTCGCCGCCCTGGCCGTGTGCTGCACGGCGCTGGTGCTGGTGCGCTCGCCCGCGGTGATGGCCGGCGCCGCGGCCGCGGTGGCGGCGCTGTACGCCGCCTCCGGGGTGGGCGCGGCGGCCGCCTGGGCGCAGGTGCGGCCCGTGCGCTGGTTCGCCGTGGTGCTGTTCGGCGCGCAGCTGCTGGTGGCGGACCTGCCGGGCGCCGTGGCGGCGACGGCGCGGGTCGTGCTGGCCGTCGCCCTGGCGGGGCTGGTCACCCTCACCACCCGCACCGCCGCGGTGCTGGCCTGCCTGGAGCGGGTCCTGTCCCCGGTGCGGCTGGTGGGGCTGGACCCGTTCCGGCTGTCGCTGCTGCTGTCGCTGACGCTGCGCAGCGTGCCGGTCGTCGCGGCCCTGGCCGCCCGGGTCCGCGAGGCCGCCCGCGCCCGGGGGGTCGAGCGCAGCGCGCGGGCCTTCGCCGTCCCGCTGGTGGTCGGCGCGCTGCGGCACGCCGACGCGCTGGGCGAGGCCCTGGCCGCCCGCGGTCTGGACGACTGACGGCCGCCGCGCACCGTCCGCCCGTCCGCTCCGGGGCTGCCTGGCTGCGGGCCGCGCTCAGCGGCCGGGCAGGACGCCCGCCAGCCAGCGGCCGGCCACCGCGCACAGCAGCGGCGCCGGTACGGTGCCCGAGCCCAGCCCCACCTCGACGAGCACGTCGAACACCTCCCGGCGCCGGGCGGCGGTGGAGATCGCGGCGTCGATGAAGCCGGGGAAGCGCGCGGCCACGGCCAGCGCGTCGGTGGTGCGCAGGTGCCGCCCCAGCACCCGCCGCAGGGCGCGCCGGTAGGCCGGCAGCGGGTCGCCGGGCGCCTGCAGCGCGGCCTCGGCGGCCAGCCGGCCCGACAGCAGCGCGTAGTAGATGCCCTCCCCGGTGAGCGGGTTGACCAGGCTGGCCGCGTCGCCGGCCAGCAGCACCCGGCCCGCGCCGGGCACCGGCCGGCCGCACGACAGCGGCAGCCGGTGGGCGCGCAGGTCCCGGGCGGGCAGGCCGGGCAGCAGGTCGGCGAGCCCGTCGTGCAGCACCCGCCGCACGGGCGCTCCGGCGGCCCGCAGCCGGGGCAGCAGCATCCCGAAGCCGACGTTGGCGCTGCCGTCGCCGACCGGGAACGACCACGCGTAGGCGGGCCAGCCCTCCCTGCGCATGACGATGAGCTGGGTGTCGTCGCCGGCCGGCACGTCGGTGTAGCCGCGCACCGCCAGCGCGGTGTGCCGGTCGGCCGTCGCGGGCACCCCGATGAGGCGCCGCACCGTCGAGTTGGCGCCGTCGGCGGCGACCACGGCGCGGGCGACGATGCCGTCCCCGCGGCCGCCGGTGACGCCGGTGACGCCGTCCGGGCCGGCGGGGCCGTCCAGGACGACACGGCCGCCGGTGTCGGCCAGGGCGCGGACGCGGTGGCGGCGGACCTCGACGCCGCGGGCCCGGGCGGCCTCCACCAGGCGGGCGTCGAAGACCCGGCGCGGCACGACGAGGTTGGGGCGGGCGACGGTGGCGTGCACGCACCGGCCGCCGGGGGAGACCACCGTCAGGCGCCGCACCGGCCGGTAGTCGGCGAGCAGGCCGCCCACGCCGAGCAGGTCGAGCTCGTCGAGGCCGTGCGCGGCGATGCCGTCCCCGCACGCCTTGTCGCGGGGGAAGGCCTGCCGGTCCAGCAGGAGCACCCGCGCGTGCGGCCGCAGCTGCCTGGCCCGCAGGGCCGCCGCCGCCCCGGCGGGACCGCCGCCGACGACCACCAGGTCCCACACGCCGTCCACCCTTGTGGGTCTGCCACGGCACGGGCCGGGCCAAACCGGCCCGTGCCGGGCGCGCGGACCGGTCCCCGCCCCCGGCCCCCGGTGGGGGCACGGCCCTGCCCGCGGGCCCGGCCATCGCTCCAGCGGACGCGAGCGCTCACCCGCCAGGGGCCACGGGGCGCCGGGCCCGCCCGATCAGCCGGCCCGGTGGCCGCCGTCAGCGGACGGGCACGAGGTTGGGGCCGACGATGTGGCCCTGGTGGGGGTGGGGGGCGTTCTGGTCGTGGCGGAAGTGCCCGGCGTACCAGACGACGACGTTGGTGCGGCCGATGTCCTCGCCGTCGACGAACCGGTCGAGCATCGCCCGGTTGTCGCCGTCGGGGTTGCCGTCGTACAGCTCGCTCGCCCGGCGGCGCAGGAACCACAGGTCGGCGATGCCGTAGGGGTCGGCGGTGTTGTCGTGCCCCCCGGGCACGATGCGGTAGCCGCGGCCGCTCGCGGCGTCGGTGACCTGCCAGAACCGGGCCGTGCCCCGCCGCCTGCGGGAGGTCTCCCGCAGGATCGGCGTGGCCTTCAGCACGCCGGGGGCGACCTCGTCGAACTGCTCGATCACGTCGTTGTCGGAGCCTTCGACGTCGAAGTCGAACCGCCAGTAGACGTGGTGGCGGTGGCGCATGCAGGTGCGCGGGTTGCGGACCCCGGCGAAGCCGAAGCGGGGCCGGACGGTGCCGTCGTCGGCCAGGCGCCACTCGGAGACGTACCGGTACCAGCCGGCGGCGATCTCGCTGACGATGCGCACCTCGCCGCCGGCGTCGTGGAAGGCCACGCCCTGGAAGTTGCCGGCGTCGTTGTCGGGGCGCTCCAGGATCGTGCGCGGCGGCCGGGTGCAGATCCGCCAGCCCCAGCCGACCGGGTCGGTGCCGGTGGCCGAGAAGCGGGTCTCCTGGTTCTGCCAGTCGCGGAAGGTGACGCCGTCCTCCTCGTACTGCACGTTGAGGATCGGCACGTGCGCCTGGCGGAAGACCAGCCGGCCGCGGTGGCGGACCTCGCGCAGCTCCACCCCGGAGCCGTCGCCGGGGTTCTGCGGCGCGGAGGCGCGGGGCCGTACCACGATGAGGTTCCACAGCTCGGTGCCGCCGTCGAGCACGCGCAGCCGTACCGCGTCGGGGCCGCCCCGGTCGCGCAGGCTCTCCACCGGCTCGGGCAGGTGCGACTCGCAGTCGCCGGGGTGCATGGCCGGCGAGACCCCGGCCGGGGACCAGTCGACGGTGCCGGCGGCGGTGTCGACGGCGACGATGCGGTGCTCGACGTCCTCACCGGGCGTGTAGAGGCCGAGGGTGGGGCGGCGCGTCGTGGTGCCGTCGGGGCGCTCCAGGTCGGCCAGCGGCGGCATCGGCTGGTAGACGACCACGTCGCCGGAGGCGGGGAAGCGCGGGTCGGCCCGCAGGATCTGCGCCGCCGCCCGCAGCTCGTCCGGGCCCGGGGTGGGCCGCCAGGCGCTGGGGGCGACCTCGGCCCGCTCGGGCGCCGCGACGGTGCCGCGCAGCTCCACCCCCCGGTTGGCGACCGGATCGAACACGCTCGCCCGGAACGGTGCCCGCCCGGCCGCGTCCCCGGCCGCGTCGCGGCCCGTCACGGCGGCCCCGCCGACGATGAGCCGGCCGGGGTCGGCGGCTCCCAGGTGCGCCGCCACCGCCGGATGCGCCGCGACCACCTCCCGCACGCGCTCGGCCGTCAGCCCGGCCTGCCCGGCGGGCTCGATGATCATCTGTCTGGTCATGGAGTCTCCCCGTTGGAGGTGTCGGTGGTGCGCGCGGCTGCGGATCCGCGGCGCCGCCTCGTTCCTATCCCGCCGGTTCGACGCGGGAAAGACCCCAGATGTTGCGGGAGGGCCGGATCTGCGGCTTCTCCGGAGCCGGAAGGCGCGCGTCCCGGAGCCGGGAGGGCCGATCACCCGCACCCGACGGCCGGCCCGTCCGGGCCGCCTTCCCACCGGTACGGCGGACGTCACCGGCCGTCCGGTCGCTGCTCACGCCCCCCGCCGCGCGCCGATCACCGGCGGGGCGCCCCGTCGCGCCCGCTTCTTCGGGCGAGGCTGCGGAGCTGCCCTTCGTGCACGTCGCTCACCCACTCCCAGCCGGGCTCGGCCGAGGGGCCGATCCGTGGGTCGGCGGGGACCTGGCCGTTCCGCAACGCGAGCACGTACGCCCGATCCTGGTCGATCCGTGCCTGCACCCGGCCGGATCCGGCGACGGAACCGTGGCCCGGGACGGCGGCCTCGACGCCGTCCGCCGCCTCCTCCAGCAGTTGCAGCGCGGCCAGGTAGTCCTCGATCGGGTCGGCGGCGGTGTCCCAGTCGAGCATCGGGACCAGGACGTCGGACAGCATGTCGCCGGCGACGAGAACCCCGCGTTCCTCGATCAGCAGCGCCGCGTGGCCCGGGGCGTGCGCCTGATGCTCGATGATCCGGACGTCGGGGCCGTCCCACGGAATCCGCGCGGTTCCGGCGGGCAGGCCGGTGATGAGGCCGAGCAGGTCCAGCGGTACCTGCCCGGCGATCTCCGTCTCGAGCAGGTGGTCGGCGATGCGGGCCTTCGCGTCTGCGTCCGACAGCTGCTCTCGGGTGGCGGCCGCGCAGCGCGCCGTGCCGTAACGGGGCGCTGCGCCGAGCCGGGGGTGCCAGAGCAGGTGATCCCAGTCCGGGTGCGTGGAGAACCCCGCCACGACGGGCCGGCCCGACGCGGCCAGATCGTCCGCGAGGCACTCGATCTCGGAGCCGGTCACGCCGGGGTCGATGAGCAGCACACCGGCCCGGCCCTGCACCACGACGGCGTTGCTCTGCACGAATCCGCTCTGGTGGACCAGCACACCCTCGGCGATCTGCCTCAGCACGGGCTCGCCTCCTTCGCGTCCAGGACGGCGTAGCGATGCATCGTGACGCCCTGCTCGAACGATCGCTGCTCCAGCAGGCCGAGGTCGATCGGCCGGTCGTAGTCGTCGAACAGCGGCCTGCCGAAGCCGAGGACCGCGGGGTGGGTGAAGAGCAGCAGCTCGTCGAGAAGCCCGGCCCGCAGCAGTTGCGTGGCGAGGGCCGCGCCGCCCACGCTGATCCTGCCGTCCGTCTCGGCCCGCAGGGCGGCGAGCCGCTCGATCGCGTCGTCTCCGCCGACGATCCGGGTGTTGTGATCGGCGCTGCGGCGGGTGCGGGAGACGAGCACCTTGGGCTTGGCGGTCCAGATCTCGCCGTACTCGCGCATGAAGTCCGGCAGCGACGCGTCCTCGCGCGCCCGCGGCCAGCACTCCTCCATGACCTCGTAGTAGGCCCGGCCGTGGACCATGAGCGCGAGCGCCTGCGTCTGCGCGTTGGCCTCGCGGTGCAGCTCCTCGTCGAGGCGCAGCCACTCGCCGGCGCCGTTGTCCCCCGGGACCTGCTCGATCCGCAGGTCGAGGGAGACCTGCATGGAATAGACGAAGCGGCCCATCAGTCCTCGTTCCCGTATAGTGATTGCATTCTGCAACCACTATATTGGGGGTGGACCATCCGTCAAGGAGGAATCGTGGAACCACGGTCGGGGTGTCCGATCAACGCCGCAGTCGAGGTGCTCGCAGATCGCTGGTCGCTGCTCGTGCTGCGCGACATCGTCTTCGGCGACCGCCGCCACTTCCGCGCGCTGCTCACCGGGTCGATCGAGGGCATCGCCTCGAACATCCTCGCCGACCGCCTCAAGCGCCTCATCGACGCGGGGATCCTCACCCGCGGCACCGCTGTGCGGGGGCAGCGCGCACGCTTCAGCCTCACCGAAGCCGGCATCCAGACTCTTCCGATCATCTATGCCCTCGGCAACTGGGGGCTCGACTGGTGCCCGGGCAGCGACGAGCTCCGAAGCCGGCAGCGGTTCATGCGCGATGCGGGTCCGGCGTTCATCGAGGAGTTCATGGACGAGCTCCGCGCCCGCCACCTCGGCGCCCCGCCGAAGCCGCACGACGGTCCACGCCCCTCCGAGCGCCTCGACGCCGCCTGCGCCGCGGCCGCCGCGCACGCCGACCGGCCGTCGTGAACCCGGACCCCACCGGGCCCCCGGCCGCCGGCGCGGTGGCGCAGGGCGCGCGGCGCGGCGGGGGAGCGGGGAGGCCTGCGGGGCCCGCGCGGGGACGGTGCCGCAGATCTGCGGCACAATACCCGCCATGACCACCGCGCAGGCGCAGCGTCCGCCCGGCACCGTGCTGGAGGCGGTGCTGGAGCGCATCACCTACGCCAACGAGGAGACCGGTTACACCATCGCCCGCGTGGCCACCGAGCGGTCGGGCTCGGAGCTGCTGACCGTGGTGGGCCCGCTGCTGGGCGCCCAGGTCGGCGAGTCGCTGCGGCTGACCGGCCGGTGGGGCTCGCACCCGCGCTACGGCCGCCAGTTCGAGGTGTGGTCCTACACCACCGTGCTGCCGGCCACCGTCCAGGGCATCCAGCGCTACCTCGGCTCCGGACTGATCAAGGGCATCGGGCCGAAGATGGCCGAGCGGATCGTCGCGCACTTCGGCACCGCCACCCTCGACGTCATCGAGACCGCTCCCGAGCGGCTGGTCGAGGTCCCCGGCCTGGGGCCCAAGCGCACCAAGATGATCGCGGCCGCCTGGGAGGAACAGAAGATCATCAAAGAGGTGATGATCTTCCTGCAGGGGGTCGGGGTGTCGACCTCCATCGCGGTGCGCATCTTCAAGCAGTACGGCGAGGACTCCATCGCCGTCGTCAGGAGCGAGCCGTACCGGCTGGCCGACGACGTGTGGGGCATCGGCTTCAAGACCGCCGACACCATCGCCCAGGCCGTCGGCATCCCCCACGACAGCCCCGAGCGGGTCAAGGCGGGCCTGCGCTACACCCTGTCGCAGGCCGCCGACGACGGCCACTGCTACCTGCCGGCGCCCAACCTCGTCGGCGACGCCGTCAAGATCCTCGACGTGCCCGCCGAGCTGGTCGCCCGCTGCCTGGAGGAGCTGGTCGCCGACGAGGGCGTGGTCCGCGAGGAGCTGCCCGCCGGCGAGGTGACGATCCCGGCCGTCTACCTGGTGCCCTTCCACCGCGCCGAGCTGTCGCTGGCCCGCTCGCTGCGGGCGCTTTTGACGTGCGAGCACGACCGGCTGGGCGTCTTCGCCGGCGTCGACTGGGCGGTGGCGCTGCAGTGGCTGCGCGGCCGTACCGGCGCCGACCTGGCCGCCGAGCAGGAGAAAGCGGTACGGCTGGCGCTGACCGAGAAGGTCGCGGTGCTGACCGGCGGCCCCGGCTGCGGCAAGAGCTTCACGGTGCGCTCCATCGTCACCCTGGCCCGCGCCAAGAAGGCCAAGGTCATCCTGGCCGCCCCCACCGGCCGGGCCGCCAAGCGCCTGGCGGAGCTGACCGGCCACGAGGCGACCACCGTGCACCGGCTGCTGCAGCTGCGCCCCGGCGGCGACGCCACCTTCGACCGCGACAACCCGCTCGACGCCGACCTGGTCGTCGTCGACGAGGCCTCCATGCTGGACCTGCTGCTGGCCAACAAGCTCGTCAAGGCCGTCGCCCCCGGCGCGCACCTGCTGTTCGTCGGCGACGTCGACCAGCTGCCGTCGGTCGGCGCCGGCGAGGTGCTGCGCGACCTGCTGGCCGCCGAGGACGAGATCCCGCGGGTGCGCCTGACGCACATCTTCCGCCAGGCCCAGGAGTCCGGGGTGGTCACCAACGCCCACCGGGTCAACAGCGGCTTGATGCCCGCGCTGGAGGGCATGAAGGACTTCTTCCTGTTCCCGTGCGAGGACCCCGAGGAGATCGCGGCGCTGACCGTCGACGTGGTCGCCAACCGCATCCCGCGCCGGTTCGGTCTCGACGCCCGCCGCGACGTGCAGGTGCTGGCGCCGATGCACCGCGGCGCGGCCGGCGCCGGCAACCTCAACACCGTGCTGCAGGAGGCGCTCACCCCGGCCCGCGAGGGCATGCCCGAGCGCCGCTACGGCGGGCGGGTCTTCCGGATCGGCGACAAGGTCACCCAGCTGCGCAACAACTACGACAAGGGCGCCGCCGGGGTGTTCAACGGCACCGTCGGCGTGGTGACCGACATCCGGCCCGACGACCACAGGCTGCTGGTGCGCACCGACGAGGACGAGGACGTCGAGTACTCCTTCGACGAGCTCGACGAGCTCGCCCACGCCTACGCCGTGTCCATCCACCGCTCGCAGGGCAGCGAGTACCCCGCGGTGGTGATCCCGCTGGCCACCAGCGCGTGGATGATGCTGCAGCGCAACCTGCTCTACACCGCGATCACCCGCGCCAAGAGGCTCGTGGTCGTCGTCGGCTCGCGCCGGGCGCTGGGCCAGGCGGTGCGCACCCGCGGCGCCGGGCGCCGCCACACCAGCCTGACGCACCGGCTGCGCCTGGGCTGAGCGGGCCGGCCCGCTCAGCCCAGGCCCTGCCCCGTGCCCAGGCCGCGCAGGAGCGTGTCCACCAGCCGGGCCGCCAGCGCCTCGGTGTCGTCGTCGCGGGCCTGCGCCGCCTCGTGGATCAGCGCGTAGTAGACCCGCCTGGCCCAGTGGAGGTCGACGTCGGCGCGCAGCACTCCGGCCTCCCGCGCCCGGGCGAAGAGCCGCTCGCAGCGCTCCTCGACGCGCGCGTGCACCGCCGCGGCGTCGGGGTCGGTGATCAGCGCCCGGCTCATGGCGAAGCCCCAGTCGATCTTGACGCGCAGCACGTTGGCCGTGACCTGGTAGAGCGCGACGAGCGGCGGCGTGGTCTCGGGGTGGGCGGCGTCCACGGCCTCGGCGAACTGCCGCGTGGCCCACGCCGCCATCGCGGCCACCAGCGCCTCGCGTGAGGCGAAGCGGCGGTGCACGGTCGTGCGCGCGACCCCGGCGGCCTCGGCGATCTGCTCCATGCTCGCCGCCGGGTTGCCGCTGAGCACCCGCTCGGCGGCAACCAGGATCGTGCGCACCGTCCTTTCGGCGTCGGACCTCAGTGCCCGTGTCGTCCCACTCATCTCTCCAGAGTAGGGCTTCGTCGCCACTCACCCAGAAGTTGCATCATTGATGTTGCATATTCTAATGTTTCCGCATCGACATAGACGCAAATGACTGGAGGGGAACGCCATGGACATGCGACTCACCGGCACGACCGCCGTGGTGACCGGCGCCAGCAGGGGCATCGGGCTGGCGATCGTGCGGGCGCTCACCGCCGAAGGCGTGCGGGTCGCCGCAGCCGCCCGCACGATCCCGCCCGCACTGCGGGAGACCGGCGCGATCACGCTGCAGGCCGACCTGTCCACCCCGGACGGCCCCGCCGAACTGATCGGACGGGCCGTGGCCGAGCTGGGCGGACTCGACCTCCTGGTCAACAACGTGGGCGGCGGCGACGGCGGCGACGGCCACGTCGGCGGCTTCCTGGACTTCACCGACGAGCAATGGCTGCGCGACCACGGGCTGAACTTCCTCAGCGCCGTGCGCGCCACCAGGGCCGCCCTGCCCAGCCTGCTGCGCCGCGGAGGCACGGTGATCAACATCTCGTCCAACGGCGCGCGCCTGCCGCACGCCGGGCCGGTCACGTACACGACGGCCAAGGCGGCGCTGACGGCCTTCGGCAAGGCGCTCGCCGAGGAGTTCGGGCCGCGGGGCGTGCGGGTCAACACGGTCTCGCCCGGCGCCACCCGCACCTCGATGTGGGAGTCCCCCCACGGGTACGGCGCGGCGCTGGCCTCCGCGCTCGGCATGGAGCACCAGCGGCTCCTGGAGGACCTGCCGGCGGGCACCGGGATGACCACCGGCAGGCTCGTCGAGCCCGAAGAGGTCGCCGCGCTGGTGACCTGGCTGGCCTCACCCCACGCCGGCAGCGTCACCGGTGCCGACTACGTCATCGACGGCGGCGCGGTCAAGACGGTCTGAGCGCACCGGCGCCGCCGGCGGCGGCGATCACCCGGGTCAGCGCCCGGTGCAGGTCCTGCAGCTCGGCCGCCTCCATGCCCAGGCGCTCGACGATCGCCGCGGGCACCTCCAGCGCCTGCTCGCGCAGCGCCAGGCCCCTGCCGGTCAGCACGACCGCCAGGGAGCGCTCGTCGGCGCTGGCGCGGCGGCGTTCGACCAGGCCCGCGGCCTCCAGACGCTTGAGCAGCGGCGACAGCGTGGCCGGCTCCAGGCGCAGCAGCTCGCTGAGGTCCTTGACCGACGAAGGCGCGTGCTGCCACAGCGCCAGCATCACCAGATACTGCGGGTGGGTGAGCCCCATCGGCTCCAGCACCGGCCGGTAGAGCGCGATGACCGACCGCGAGGCGACCGCCAGGGCGAAGCACACCTGGTTCTCCAGCGACAGCGGATCAGCGATATCCCTCATGTCGGTCACGGGCCCCTCCACCGGGTGAGATCTCCCACAGCAGGTAATTTAGTGTCCTAATCATCAGTATGCTAAATAACGGTGCCGCCGACGGCACACGTCTCCGCCCCGCCCACCCGAGGAACCGCCATGGCAGAGCGCAAGAGGAAGAGCCTGGAAGAGCGGATCGCCGACCGCCAGGCGCAGCGGCCTCCTCTGAAGGAGGGCAAGCACTTCGAGCACGGGCCGGCCAAGTGGCTGTTCGTCTTCGTCATGGTGTTCATCGTGCTCATCCACATCGTCGGGCTGCTCATCGTCATGGCCGCCGAGACCTGACCGCGGGGCCCGGCCCCCGCCGCGGTCTCCGTCTGCGCCCCGGCGGCGCCGGCGCCCGCGGCCGGTACGGCCCGCGCCGGCAGCACGTACTCCTCACCGGCCTGACGCTCCGGCACCTGCCGCGCCGGCGGCCGCGGCGGGCCCTCCTGCAGCAGATCCGCCGCCGTATCGGCGGCCGACGGGTGGATCCAGCGCGGGCAGCGGCGTCACCAGAAGCTGCCCGGCAGGGCCGAACCCGTCCGGCAGCAGCCACCCCGGCGCCCGCGCGCAATCCAGCCGGCGGGGGAGGCGACGGCGGCGGGCGGCGGTGCGCCAGGGCGCGCGGGGCGGGCCGGACACGGGGCGGCCGGGAGCGGCGGGGGAGAAGGCGCAGACCGGCGAGGCCGTGCCGGGCCGCAGTCATCCTGACGGCGGCGTGACACGCCGTCAACGGCCGCTTCACCCCCGAAGGTTACTGAAATGTGACTTTCCCGGGCTGAACCCTGGACACCCCACACGCATCTCCTATTAGGGTTTTTAGACGCACTTTGCTGCACTATGGGGGATGGAGTTGTGTTGAACGTCGGATCTCGACGCCTCAGAGCGCCGCTGGCCGGACTGACCGCGGCGGCCACCGCCGTGCTCGTCGCCTCCTGCTCCAGCGGCACGGCCGGCACCACACCCGTCGCCGACAGCAAGGACGCCGGCAGCGGAGGGAGCGCCCAGACCGCGCCGGCCGCCGCCGTGATAAAGATCAGCCCCGCCGAGGGCAGCGGCGGCGTCCGGCCCAGCAAGAAGGTGGTCGTCACCGCCGACGGCGGCACCCTCGAGCAGGTCACCGTGGAAAGCGACGGCGAGCAGGTGGAGGGCTCCTTCGACGCCGCCCGCACCAAGTGGGTCTCCACGGCGCCGCTGAAGCCCTCCAGCCGGTACACCGTCTCGGCGCGCGCCGCCGACGGCACCACCGCCACCAGCTCCTTCACCACGCTGAAGCCGAAGGTCGAACTCGCCGTGGCGGACGTGACCCCGGCGGTCAAGGGCGAGAAGGTCGGCGTGGGGGCGCCGATCATCGTCACCTTCAACCAGCCGATCACCGCCAAGGCCGGCAAGGCCAACGTCGAGCGCGCCCTGGAGGTCACCTCGGAGAAGCCCGTCCAGGGCGCCTGGCGGTGGATCGACGACAAGACCGTCATCTACCGCACCGCCAAGTTCTGGAAGCCCTACCAGAAGGTCACCTTCACCGCCCACCTCGAAGGCGTGCAGGGCGGCAAGGACATGTACGGCACCAAGGACGTCACCAAGACCATCCGCATCGGCGCCGAGCAGATCTCCACCGTCGACACCCGCAAGAAGACCATGATCGTCAAGCGGGACGGCAAGGTCGTCAAGAAGATGCTCATCAGCGCCGGCATGGCCACCACCCGCGCCTACACCACCACCAGCGGCGTGCACCTGGTCATGGGCAAGTCCAACCCCGAGCGGATGATCTCACCCGGCTTCCCCAAGGGCCACCCGGAGTACTACGACGTCATGATCAACCATGCCGTCCGGTTCTCCAACAGCGGCGAGTACGTCCACGCCAAGGACAACGTCTGGGCCCAGGGCCGGCGCAACGTCAGCCACGGCTGCATCAACGCCCGCCCCGACCAGGCCAAGTGGTTCTACGAGATCGCCCAGCGCGGCGACGTCATCGTCATCAAGGGCACCGACCGCCAGATCGAGTGGAACAACGGCTGGAGCTACTGGGAGCTGTCGTTCAAGGAGTGGAAGAAGGGCAGCGCCCTGTCCTGACAGTGAGGATGGAGGTGAACGCCTCCCGGTGGAGCCCGGCTCTTGCCCTGACTGACCACGGTGTCTTCAGCGCGATCTGCCGGCCCCGTCCGGGAGGCGTTCGTCTGCACTCACCGGACGCGGCGCGTGACCTCATAGGAGCCTGGCCAAAGGCCCCCTCACTGTCTTGTCCGTATCGCCCGGCCACCCCGGCCCGCCAGGGCGGCCCGCGACCTCAGATGAGCGACAACTGCCGCGCCGCGGCCACCGCCGGACGCGCCCGCGGCGCCCCCCACGCCAGGCCGTAGCGGGCCGCCAGCCCCGCCACCTGACCCGTCACCCGCTCCACGTAACCCGCCTCGGCCTCCGGCCCCGCGGCGTACAGCTCCGCATAGCGCGCCACCAGCCCCGGATGGCGCTCACCCAGCCACGACAGGTACCACTCCCGCGCCCCCGGCGGCAGCCGCAGCACCCGCGCCTCCACCGCGGACGCCCCCGCCGCGGCGATCCGCCGCACCGTCGCGGCCAACTGGTCGGGGGAGTCGGTCAGCAACGGCAGGACCGGCGCCATCGCCACCCCGCACGGCACCCCCCGCTCGGCCAGCTCCGCCACCAGCTCCAGACGCTTCTGCGCGCTCGGCGCCCCCGGCTCGACCGCCCGGCGCACCTGATCGTCGACGAAGGCCACCGACACCACCACGCTCGCCCCGGCCAGCGAGGCCAGCGCCCCGGCGTCCCGCAGCACCAGCGGACTCTTGGTGTGCACGGCGAACTCCGCCCCCGCCTCGCCCAGCGCGGCCACCACCCCCGGCATGAGCCGGTAGATCTCCTCCGCCGCCTGGTAGCAGTCGCCCGCCATCCCCACCGCCACCGGCGCCCCGTCCCACCGGCGGGCCAGCTCACCGCGGAGCCGCCGCGCGATGTCGGTGCGCACCACGATCCGCGAATCGAAGTCGCCGCCCGAGTCCAGCCCCAGATAACGGTGACCCCGCCGGGCCGAGCAGTACCGGCACGCCTGCGCGCACCCGCGGTACGGGCTCACCGCCCAGCCGCCCGGCACGGCCTCCAGCGCCGTGCGGGCCCGCACCTCGTAGCAGGTCAACGCACCATGGACCCGCGTCACCGCGGTGCGCTCGATCCGCGGCCGCGTGTCGGGCACCTCGGCCACCAGCGCAGGGGAGTCCCATCCCATACCGCCCAGTGGAACACGCTTTCGACTCCACTCGCAACCACTTCACCCGGCCACCCGCATCACGCGCCCGCACACCCCGAGCCCCCGGCCCGTGATCTACGCTGAAACGGTGCTCGAACCCGCCTACCCCATCCGCACCGAGCGCCTCCTGCTGCGCCCCTTCACCCCCGACGACCTCGACGCCCTGCACACCATCCAGTCGCTGCCCGAGGTCGCCCGCTACCTGTACTGGGGTCCCCGCGACCGCGAGCAGACCCGCGAGGCCCTCCACGCCAAGACCACCCAGACCGCGCTGCGCGACGAGGGCCAGGCGCTGTCCCTGGCCGTGGAGATCGCCGCCACCGGCGAGCTGATCGGCGACGCCCTGCTGTTCTGGCACAGCCGCACCCACCGCTCCGGTGAGATCGGCTACGTCTTCCACCCCGGCCACCACGGCCGCGGCTACGCCACCGAGACCGGCCACGCCCTGCTGCGCCTCGGCTTCGACGGCCTGGACCTGCACCGCGTCACCGGCCGCCTGGACGCCCGCAACACCGCCTCCGCCCGCGTCCTGGAACGCCTCGGCATGCGCCGCGAAGCCCACCTCGTGGAGAACGAGTGGGTCAAGGACGAGTGGACCGACGAGGTCGTCTACGCGATCCTGCAGCGCGAATGGCGCATGCGGCACGGCGGCCGGGACGGCGAGCGGTGACGCCCATCCTGCACCTGGCCCTGACCGCCGACTGGCAGGCCGCCCGCACGGCGGGGGAGTACCGCGTCTCCACCCGCGGCCGCACCCTGGAACAGGAGGGCTTCATCCACGCCTGCGCCGACCACGCCCAGCTCGCCGGCGTCGCCCGCCGCTTCTACCGCGGCGTGACCGAACCGCTCACCCTGCTCACCATCGACCCCGCCGGCCTCGACGTCCGCCTGGAGGCCGCCCCCGACACCGGCGAGGCCTTCCCCCACGTCTACGGGCCCATCCCGGTCCGCGCCGTCGTCTCCGCCACCCCGTACACCCCGCCCTGACACCGGCCCCGCCGGGCACCCGCGGGGAAGGGGCGGGACACCGCCCGGCGCGCCACGGTCACCCGCGGCCCGAGGCCACCCGCACGACCTCCGCCGGACCCGGCGCGCCGCGACCGCCCGGCCCCGCCCGGCCCCGGGCGGTCTTCAGCCCCCGCCCGGACCCTGCCGGTCGGCGACCTCCAGCGTGACGGCACCGGGCACCGCGGACAGCGCCTCCCGCAGGCAGGCGGCGAGGCCCTCCCGGCTCGCGGGCCCGGGACGGGCCGTCCACTCCTCCAGCGCGCAGTGGAAGGCCGCGACCAGGAGGTCGAGTGCCAGCCTCGGCCGCAGATCACGCGGATCGAACCCGAAGCGCTCCCGCAGGACCGCGAGCGCGGCTCGGGTCGTCCGGTCGCAGAACTGCAGGCTGTGCGCGCTCATCGACGGCGTGGCGGCGGCCAGGCGGCAGCTGAGCACGGCGTGCTCAGCCCAGCCCCCGGCGGGCATCTCCTCCACCGTCGCCAGCAGTTCCCGTCCGAGCAGCTCCATCAGCGGGCCGCCCCGCGGAAGACGGCGGCTTCCCAGACCGGACAGGAAGAGCGCCCACATGTCCTGCGTGGGCGCCGTCGCGACGTCCTCCTTGGTCGCGAAGTAGCGGAAGAACGTGCGCTTGGAGATCTCGACCTCGGCGCACAGCTCGTCGAGCGTCGTGTCGTCGAAGCCCTGAGCGGTGAACCGCCTCAGCGCCGTGTCGATCAACGCCTCACGGGTGCGGAGCTTCTTGCGCTCGCGCAGGGTCAGCTCTCCAGGGGTCACAGTGCTCATCGCCGCTCACTGTACCCGGACGGGGACGAACGCCCATGCGCTATTGTGCCACTGAGTGACATAAGCCCCTAAGTGAATTTTGGTGACCGATGCGAGCACTGATCATCGACCACTCCGCCCCCGGCGGCCTGCGGCTCGGCGAGGCGCCCGAACCCGTCCCCACCCCCGGCCAGGCGCTGATCCGGGTGACGGCGACCTCCCTCAACCACGGCGAGGTCGCCGGCCTGGGCACCGCCCCGCAGGGCGCCGTACTGGGCTGGGACGCCGCCGGAACCATCGAGCGCGCCGCCCAGGACGGGTCCGGCCCCGCCGCCGGCACCCAGGTCGTCACCCTCGGCCTGGACGGCGCGTGGGCCGAGCTGCGCGCCGTCGACACCGACTGGATCGGCGTCGTACCCCAGAACGCCGATCCCGGCGCGATCAGCACCGTCCCGGTGGCGGGCGCCAGCGCGCTGCGCGCGCTCCACCGGATCGGACCCACCCTCGGCAGGCGCATCCTGATCACCGGCGCCACCGGCGGAGCCGGACGCTACGCCGTACAACTCGCCCGCCTGGGCGGCGCACACGTCGTCGCCTCCACCGGTGATCCGGCGGCCCACGCCCAGAGCCTGCGCACGCTCGGCGCGCACGAGGTGATCCCCGATCCCGCCGTGCTCACCGAACCGGTGGACGGCGTGGTCGACTTCGTGGGCGGCCGACAGCTCGTGGCGGCCTACGACCGCCTGGCCGCGGGCGGCACCCTGGTCTCCGTCGGGCACGCTGCGGGCGACGGAGAGGCCTTCCCCTTCGGCGCCTTCGGCGGCGACCAGGGCCGGCAGGACCGCTCGATCACCACCTTCTTCCTGGCCGCCCACCGGGACCTGGGACCCGATCTGACATGGCTGGCCGGCGCCGTGGCCGCCGGGCGGCTGAACCCGCAGATCTCGTGGCGGGGCTCCTGGAGCGGGGCCGCCGAGGCCGTCGGCCTCCTGCTCGGCCGCCGCCTGCACGGCAAGGCCGTCCTCGAGATCGACTGACGGCCAGGACGCAGCGAACGCCTCCCGACGGAGTCCGGCCCACCGCCTGACCACCACGCCGCCTTCAGCGGAACCGGCCGGCTCCATCGGGCAGCCGCCCCTCCCCGGCATCCCTCCGACCAGAACCGGACGGCGCCGCCCCCCGACCCGGACCACCGGCCGACACACTGCCCGCACGGCGGGGAAGACTCACGTCTCCACCCTCACAGGCCCATCCCCGTCCGCGCCGTCACCCCGCCACCCCGTCCTGACACCGCGCCGGACCCGCCCCCACACGACCTCACCCGCACAAGGTCCGCTGGATCCGCCGCGCCGCGAACAGCAACCCCGCGGCCGCCATCACCACCAGATACGCCGCATGCCCCAGCAGCCCCCACCCCGGCTGCCCGAGCACCAGCCCCCGCACCAGCTCCACCGCGTGGAACAACGGCGTGGCCGCCACCAGCACCTCCATCGCCACCGGATAGTCCTGCACCGGCGAGAACGTCCCCGAGAACAGGAACAACGCGAACTGCCCCGTGCTCAGCAGATCGAAATCCTGCCAGCCCCGCATCAGCGTGCTGATCGCCATCCCGACCCCGCCGAACGCCAACCCCACCAGCAGCGTCGCCGGGAACACCGCCAGCGCCCACACCGGCGCCGCCAGCCCCAGCGCCACCATCACCACCAAGAACGCCCCCGTGTAGACGCAACTGCGCACCAGCGCCCACGCCAGCTCACCCAGCGCGATCTCCAACGGCCGCACCGGCGTCGCCAGCACCGCCTCGAACGTCTTGGCGTACTTCATCTTGAAGAAGAAGTTGAACGTCGTCTCCGACAACGCCCCCGACATCGCCGACACCGCCAGCATCGCCGGAGCCACGAACACCGCGTACTCCACCACCCGGCCACCCGGCAGCGGCAGCGCCCCCACCAGCGCCCCCACCCCGACACCGATCGACAGCAGATACAGCACCGGCTCGAAGAACCCCGACACCAGCACCAGCCAGTAGGACGGCCCGCTGCGCAACGCCCCCACATTGCGGCCCAGCACCGCACCCACCCGCGACGGCGAAACCCTCAACGCCACCACCCGCGCGGCCAGCATCGTCGTCACCATGCTCAATCCCGAAGTCGCTTACGGAAGGCGGCACCCGCCCACACCAACCCCGCGGCCGCGAACGCCAGCAGGCACACCACATGCACCACCGCCGGCCACGGCGGCGCCGTCCCCAGCGTCGCCGCCCGGCACAGCTCCACCCCATGCCACAGCGGCGAGACGTACGCCAGCGGCCGCACCACCCCCGGCAACTGCTCCACCGGGAAGAACACCCCCGCGAACAACGTCGACGGGATCATCACGAACCGGAACAGCAACGCGAAATAACTGTCATGGTCGATGCTCGCCGCGAACGCCGTCACCGGCGCCGCCGCCGCCACCGCCACCAGCCCCGCCACCAGCGGCGTCACCACCGCCCACGGCGACCGCAACGCCCCGAACAGGCTCGTCACCACCAGGAACACCACCACCGCGATCTCCACCCGCAGCAGGATGTACAGCAACCAGCCCGCCACCATGTCCCGGATCCCGACCGGCGTGGCCCGCATCGCGTGATAACCCCGCGTCCACTTGAAGTCGCCCAGCACCGAGTACGTCGACTCGCCCGCCGCCATCTGGAACGCCGTCGAGGCCAGCACCCCCGGCACGATCCACGCCAGGTAGTCCACCCCGCCGATCCCGCCGACATAACCGCCGACCCCGATCCCGATGCTCACCAAGAACAGCACCGGCAGGACGAACGAAGAGAACACCGACGCCCGCCACAGCCGCCGGTACAGACACAAGTGGCGCTCCAGCACCGCCACCGCCGGACGCACCATCGCTCAATCCACCAACGTCCGGCCGGTCAGCTGCAGGAACACGTCCTCCAGCGAGGAACGGCGCACCAGCACACTCGACGGCGCAAGCCCCCGCCGGTGCACCTCCGCCACCGCCGCGTCCCCGTCCTCGGCGTACACCAGGATCCGGTCCGGCAGCGGATCGACCCGCCCGATCCCCTCCAGCTTGCCCGTGTGATCGGCTTCGTCGGCGAACCGCAACTCCACCACCTCGGGCGTCGAATACGTCTCGATCAGCGAACGCGGCGACCCCTCCGCCACGATCCGCCCGCCGTCCATCACCACCAGCCGGTCGCACAACTGCTCGGCCTCGTCCATGTAGTGCGTCGTCAGCACCAGCGTCGTACCCCGCTGCTTGAGCCGGAACAACCGCTCCCACAGCAGATGCCGCGCCTGCGGATCCAACCCCGTCGTCGGCTCGTCCAGCAGCACCAGATCCGGCTCGTTCACCAGCGCCCGCGCGATCGTCAACCGCCGCTTCATCCCCCCCGACAGCGGCTCCACCATGCTGGATGCCTTCTCCCGCAACCGCGCGAAATCCAGCAGCTCATCCGCCCGACGCCGCGCCTCCGCCCGCGACAACCCGAAATACCGCGCGTACGTCGTCAGATTCTCCCGCACCGTCAGATCCGGATCCAGATTGTCCAGCTGCGGGCACACCCCCAGCCGCCCCCGGATCCTCGACCCGTCCCGCACCGGATCCATCCCCAGGATCCGCAGCTCCCCGGCGGTCGGCATCGACACACAACTGATCATCCGCATCGTCGAGGACTTGCCCGCGCCGTTCGGCCCCAGAAAGCCGAACGCCTCACCGGGCGCCACCTCCAGATCGATGCCGTCCACCGCGGTGAAGTCACCGAACCGCTTGACCAGGCCACGCGCGTAGATGAGGGGTCGCTCAGACACGCCCGCGACCGTAACAGACCCCTGCGGCGGTTCCGCAAACGATTTACCGCGCCACCGGCCGCCGACCCGCCGCACCCCGCCGCCCCCGCCCCGGCGGCACCCCCCGCTCCGCGACCGCCCGCCTCCTCCTGCGCCGCCCCAGCAACCAGCCCGCACCCAGCACGGCCAACCCCAGGGGAGTGCGCGACAACCACCGCGCCGCCACCAGCTTCACGAACCTCTTCATGCACCGCCCCCTGCCCCCACCGCCGACCCGCACACCCACCCGCCACCCCAACCCAACCCCCCGGACCCCTCCGCACGAGGCCCCCGCGACGGTACGCTCACCCCATGTCGAACCTGATCGTCATCACCTTCCTGACGGCGGTGTTCGCCGTGCTGGTCATCGGCCTCATCGTGCTCGCGGTACGGCTGGCCCAGCGCCCCCGCAACGCCCTGCTCGGCAGCAGCCTCAGCCCCGAACTCGTCGAACAGGTCCGCGAACTCAAAGCCACCGGCCAGTTCGACCAGGCCGTCTTCATGGTGCGCGGCGAGACCGGGATGAGCCACCGCGCCGCCACCCGCTTCGTCCGCAAGATCCACTGACGCCGCCCCGCCCGCCCCGGCCCCCTGCGACCACCCGCCACACCCCTCACGAACCCCCGGCCGCCCCCGCACCGCCGCCGTCCTCCGCCGCCAACCGGCCCAGCACGCCGTACGCCGGATTGCCCTGCGCCGCCCGCCGCACCTCCCGCGCCGTCGACGCCACATACGCCTGACCCGTCACGATCGACGAATGCCCCAGCAACTCCATCAGCTCGTGCGCCGACGCCCCCCGCTCCGCCAGCCGCGTCGCGAACTCGTGCCGCAACGCGTGCACCAGCGTCCCCCGCTGCACCCGATCGTGCACACCCGCGTACCGGTAGCACTGCCGCACCAGATACTGCAGCCCACCCCGCCGCAACGGCTCACCCGAGGTGTCCACCAGCAACGCCGCCGACCGGGGGAGCGACGCCACCCCGAACCGCTCCATCCGACTGCGCAGATACCGCTCCACCAACCGCTCCACCGGCGGCTCGATCGGCAACGACCGCGTCCTGCCGCCCTTGCCCACCACCTGGATCCGCCGATCACCCGGCGACCCCCCGATCGACCCCAGCGTCAACCCCAAAAGCTCCGCCGACCGCATCCCCGTCACCAGCGCCAGCGCCAGCACCACCAGGTCCCGCTCCACCCACGGATCCCGCGCCTTACGCGCCCCCGCAGCGATCCGCTCCAGCAACGTCACCGACGCCGTACCGTCCCCCAGAAACGGCTTCGGCGCCTTCGCCGGCTGCCGCGGCCGCGGCACCGCCGCCATCGGATTGCCCTCCAGCAGCCCCTCGGCCACGCAGAACGTCAAGAACTGGTTCCACGCACTCCACGCACGATTGACACTCGCCGGCGACCGCGGCCCCGAGAACTCCGCGAACGCCGCCCGCACCAGCCGCCCCGACAGCGCCCGCACCTCCAGCTCCGCCACCGGCACACCCGCCAGCCCCGCCGCGGCCTCCGCCACCAGCCGCAGATCCCGCTCGTACCCCGCCACGGTGTTCACCGACAGCTTCTTCGTCCGCAGCGACCCGACGAACTCCGCCACCGCCTCCGGCACCCGCATCAGCACCAGCGCATCACGATCGCCCACCCCGGCCTCCATCCGCACGACGGTCCCCAACGGCACGCGGGTGAAATTATGCATCGCACCCGTGCCCCGGCCCCCCGGCGACCCGCCCGCCGCCCCGGCCCGGCCGGGCGGGGGAGGGGACCCGCCACCCCGGCCCCTCGCACCACCGCGGGTAGGTTGCCGCCATGAGCACCGTCCTGCTACCCGGCCTCGCCCTCACCGACCACACCTTCACCGTCCCCCTCGACCACACCGACCCGGCGGGGGAGACCATCGAGATATTCGCCCGCGAGGCCGTCGACCCCGCCCGCCGCGACCACGACCTGCCCTGGCTGCTGTTCCTCCAGGGCGGCCCCGGCGGCAGGTCACCCCGCCCCACCGCCGCCGACGGCTGGCTCGGCCGCGCCCTCCAAACCCACCGCGTCCTCCTGCTCGACCAGCGGGGGACCGGCCGCAGCACCCCCGTCACCACCGCGACTCTCACCGCCGCCCCCGCCGAGACCGCCGCCCGCCTGCGCCACCACCGCGCCGACGCCATCGTCGCCGACGCCGAGCACATCCGCCGCACCCTGATCGGCGACCGCCCCTGGGAGACCCTCGGCCAGAGCTACGGCGGATTCATCACCCTCACCTACCTGTCCCAGGCCCCCGAAGGCCTCGAAGCCTGCTACATCACCGGCGGCCTGCCCGGCCTGACCGCCACCGCCGACGACGTCTACACCCGCACCTACCCGCGCGTGCGCGCTAAAGCCGACCGCTACTTCACCCGCTATCCCGCCGACCGCGCCCGCCTGGACGCCATCGCCGACCACCTGCGCGACCGGCGCGTCCTGCTGCCCGACGGCGACGAGCTGACCGTCCGCCGCCTGCAGACCCTCGGCACGGACCTGGGCACCGGCGACGGCCCCCACCGCCTGCACTGGCTCCTGGAGGACGCCTGGACCGGCGGCGAGCTGTCCGACGCCTTCCGCTACGGGGTCATGAACGCCACCGGCTTCACCGGCAACCCGCTCTACGCCGTCATGCACGAGTCCATCTACGCCCAGGGCGCCGCCACCGACTGGGCCGCGCACCGGCTGCTGCCGCAGGAGTTCGCCGACACCGCCCGCCCCCTGCTGCCCACCGGCGAGATGATCTACCCCTGGATGTTCGACGACATCGCCGCGCTGCGCCCCTTCAAGGAGGCCGCGCACATCCTGGCCGCCGCCGGCGACTGGCCCGCCCTCTACGACCCGGCGCGGCTGGCCGCCAACCGGGTCCCGGTGGCCGCCGCGGTCTACTACGACGACATGTACGTCGACGAGCGCCTGTCCGCCGGGACCGCCGGCGCGGTCGGCAACCTGCGCACCTGGGTGACCAACGAGTGGGAGCACGACGGCGTCCGCGTCTCCGGCGGACGCGTCCTGGCCCGGCTCATGGACATGGTCGCCGGGCACGTGTGAGCCCACCGGAACACGCGCCATGCGGCGGCGGGGGGAGACGCCCCCAAGTGATGCATAAGTAAAATTATGCATCAAACGTGCTTTGACCGGCAGGCGGCAGGGGCGCCGCTCCGCCGCGGACGTCCCGCAGAGCGCACGCGGCGGAATCGGGATAACGTGCCGTGGAGTAGCCGACGACGGCGGACCGGCAGGGAGACGCCCCACGAGGAGGCCGCGTGACCGCGACACGGGTGCTGGTGATCGGTCTCGATCCCGCCAAGCTCCAGGGCTGGGACCCGGAGCCGGTCCAGGCGGCGATCGCACGCGGCCGGGCCCGCTTCGACGACCACGGCATCGAGGCCGACTGGTGCCTGGTGGCGCTCGACGAGGATCCCGAGGAGGCGATCGCGAACGCGCTGACCCGCGCGGATCATGACTGCGTGGTGATCGGTGCCGGCATCCGCAAGGATGAATCGCTGCTCGGACTCCTCGAGAAGGCGGTGAACCTGGTGCGCCGACACGCACCCGATGCGGCCATCGCCTTCAACAGGGATCCCGAGGACTGCGCGGACGCGGCTCTGCGGTGGCTGCGCTAGTCCTGGCGCCGCCACCCCCGGGACCGCTTTTGCCGGTTCCATCCCTATACCAGACAGAAGCTGAATTCTGTCTGGTATAGGGATTGATGTCCTTTAGTGTCACTCGATGAGTGATATGTCGTCGCTGGGGCCGCCCCGGCCCTTCCCCGCCGTCCGCGCGGACCGACGGTGACCGGACGGCCGCGCCCGCCCCTCCCCCGCCGGGACCGGCTCTGGGTGCGCCGGATCACCGCCGAAGATCGTCGGCAGGCACCTCGCGCGGCTCGTCGCCCCCTGTCGGCGGGCCGGGCCCGGCCGGGGAGCCGCTGTTGAGAGCGACCAGGGCCCGTCCACGCGTTGACGGTCGGCGCCGGTCGTCGGCCGGCGGGGTGTTCAGGTCGGGGATGCGGCGCGCAGCAGGCGGAGCTGGCCGATCTCGGCGGCGTTCTTCATCAGTTCGGCGTTGACCCAGGCGGCCATGTGGGCGACGGTGTGGCCGGAGTCCGGCGGCCACGGGAACGGGGCGGGGGCGTCGAGGTCGGCGTCGGTGAGCCGGTCGAGTGCGGCGAGCCAGTCGGCGTTGAGGGCGCGTAGCCATGCGATGGCGGCTTCGCCGCCGCCCGGCCAGGTGATGTCGGTCCTGTCCCGCGGGGTGCGGCCTCGGGCGTGGTCGGTGGCCACGCTCCACCACCAGCCGATGTGCCAGGTCAGCCAGGCGATGGTGGGGACGGGCACGGGGTCGGGTTCGGTGTCGGCCCAGTCGGGCGTCCAGGTCCCGCCGGTGTCGCGGCGCACCGTCCAGCAGTGGGGGGCGGGTTCCCACAGGAAGTCGTCGGGTTCCAGCCGCTCCAGGTGGTACTCGAACAGGGACCAGGTCAGGTCGGACTGCCAGCGCAGCAGATCGCGTCGGGATGCGTGCACGGGCCGATGCTGGCACGGCGTCGCCGCGGCGGGGAAACGGTTTTCGCGAGTCTGGTGTTTGCCGGGTCGGCAAGAAAGTTTGCCGGGTGGTGCGGGGTGGCCGAGGATCGGGGGTGGACGGAGATGCGTGGAAGGAGACGCGGGTGATGCATGACGGCATGTCGGCCGAGGAGTTCTGGGACGCCCGGTACGGCGGGAGCGAGCGGGTGTGGAGCGGTGATCCCAACGTGGCGCTGGTGCGCGAGGTGTCGGATCTGGCGCCGGGCCGGGCGCTGGACCTGGGGTGCGGCGAGGGGGCCGATGCGATCTGGCTGGCGCTGCGGGGGTGGCGGGTGACCGCGGTGGACGTCTCGGGGGTCGCGCTGGAGCGTGCGGCGCGGCAGGCGGCGGAGGCGGGGGTGGCCGGGCGGGTCGACTGGCAGCGGCACGATCTCGGGGTGTCCTTCCCCGAGGGGGAGTTCGATCTGGTCTCGGCGCATTTCCTGCACTCGCCCGAGGAGGGTATGCCGCGGGAGAAGATCCTGCGGGCGGCGGCCTCGGCGGTCGCGCCCGGTGGGGTGCTGCTGATCGCGGGGCACGCGGGTCCTCCGCCGTGGGATCCGGACGGTTATCCGGGGGTGCGGCTGCCGACGGCGCGGGAGGTGCTGGAGGACCTCGAGCTGCCGCAGGGGCGGTGGGAGGTGCTGCGCTGTGAGGAGTACGAGCGGATGCAGACGGCTCCGGACGGGCGGGTCGTCACGCGCACGGACAACGTGCTGAAGGTGCGGCGTCTGGGCGGGTGAGCGGTCGCGGGGTGCGGGTGGCGGGGGCCTCCGGCGGGCCGGGGTCCGCTCCCCCGGGGCGTGCGGTGCGGTGGCGGGTACGGCGTCCAGCATCACGGATCCGGCGCCGCTCCCCCGGGGCGTGCGGTGGCGGGTACGGGCGCGGCCCCGGGGGGCTCCGTGCGGGGTTCCGGGGCCGCGCCGTGCCGGGGCGGGTCGTTCAGCGGTCCGGGCTGTGGTAGCCGGTCTGCGTGTGCGGTTGTCTGGCCTGCTGCTGGCCGCCCTGCTGCTTGCCCCTGTGCAGTGAGGCGGTGCGTTCCTCGTGGTGGTGCGGTTCGCTCTTGGGCCGGGAGTGGCGCTGCTTGGAGCCTCCGGTGGTGGCGTTCTCCTCGCTGGGGCTCTTGCCCGACTGGCGGGCCTTGCGGGCGGCGGCGCGGCGTTGCTGCTCGTTGCCCTCCATCTTCTTGCGGACCATCTCTGCTCTCCCCCTTTTTTTTCCTTCTCGGTGTGGGTGGTGCGGGTCGGTCGTGGGGTGGGGGGTTCAGCCGCCGGTCCACCAGCGCATGGCGGCGGCGGCCGTCTGTCGGGGTACTTCGTGGCCGCCGGTGAACTCCTCGTAGGTGACGGGGTATTCGCTCTTGCGCAGCTGGGGGACGAGGCGTCGGCTGCAGCGTTCGATCGGCAGGACGCGGTCGCCGGTGCCGTGGGAGATGTGGAAGCGGGGGCGGCCGTGGCGCACGAGGGGGGCCATGAAGCCCGGGGAGAAGGCCAGGACGGCGGTGAACAGGTCGCCGTTGGACACGCCGAGGGACAGGGCGTAGGAGGCTCCGTCGGAGAAGCCGGCGACGGCGACGTGGCCGGGTTCGACGGTGGTGCGGGTGAAGGTCTCGTGCAGGGCCGCGTCGAGCCGGGTCACGTCGGGTCCGTACCCTCCGGTGATCATGTCCCAGGTGGAGGCGATGGACTGGGGGGCCAGCAGCATCGCGTGGGCGGTGGCGGCGTGGGGGGACAGCCAGCCGAGGGCCTGTTCGGCGGTGCCGCCGGCGCCGTGGAGGACGACGGCCAGGCGGGTGGGCGGGTGGGGGGTCTGCGGGACGTGCAGCAGGGCCTGCCCGGTCAGGTGGTGGGTGCCGGGTTCGGCGGTGGAGGCGGTGAGGGCGGGACGGGCGGTCAGGCGGCCGTGTCGGGCTCCCTCGTCCGGGTGGGCGTGGGCGGGGGCTGTCTCCGGCACCGGCACTGTGATCACCTTCCGGTGTGGGTGTCCGTCGGGTGCTCCTCCCCTGCCCGCTGCCGCTGGAATGAAAGGGTGCGTACCTTCATATTTCAGTAATCGTGGCGGGTTCTTACCTCCGCTCCGGTCGCCCGCCGGTCCGCCGTGTTCAGCGGCAGCCGCTTGACCAGGGCGGGCCTGCTCCGTCAGGCGCCGGTGATACGGCACCGCCCGGTCTCCTGGGAGTCCTCGCCCTCCGGGGCTTGCGGCCCGGTCCCCCGGATCGGGTTCCGCCCGGGGCGCCGGGCCGGGTGCGGCGCCGCCGCCTTCGCGGACGGACCAGGGGGCCGGGATCCCGCTCCCCTGGTCCGGGGTGTCAGCGCTTGCCGCGCCGGCGGGCCAGCAGGCGGATGACGGTGCGGATGGTCAGCAGCAGCACCACTCCGACGATCTGGCCGCCCAGGACGATGCGGTTGACGTCGAGGGCGGGCTGCCAGCGGACCTCGCCGTCCTTGATGACGAACACGCCGGCGGGTGCGGCGCCGAGCCCGAATCCGCCTCCGGCGCCTTCCCCGGTGCCTTCGGCGGGGTGGCCGCCGTCCTGCTGCCTGCCGCCGCCCTTGCCCCTGCCTCCTCCCCCGCCTCCGGCGATCTTGGCGACGGGGATGACCGTGACGCCGTCGCGGGTGATGGGCTCGCCGAACACGCGGCTGGCGGCGGTGATGTCGCGGGCCTGCTCGGCCAGTTTCGTGATGTCCATCGTGGTGGTCCTCCCGGCTGGTCGGGGGCCGCCCGGAGGGCGGCGGTCCGGTGCTGCTGTCCCCACGATCATGCCTCGTGGGGCCGGTGGCGTGCGGCGGGCCGTACCGGAGGACGCCGACGGGGGCCGGGCATGGGCGCGCCCGGCTCGTAGGGGTCTGCTGCGGCCGGGCGGGGGCGCCGGGGACTGCGGTCCCGGGTCAGTGGGTCCAGGTCCAGTCGCGGATCTCGGGCAGGTCCTCGCCGTGCTCGCGGGTGTAGGCGCGGGCGCGCAGGCGGGCGTCGGACATCTGCTGGCGCAGGTGGGCGGCGCTGGTGCTCAGGCCGGGCACCCGGTCGATGACGTCCATGACGAGGTGGAAGCGGTCGATGTCGTTGAGCATGGCCATGTCGAACGGTGTGGTGGTGGTGCCCTCCTCCTTGTAGCCGCGCACGTGGATGTTGTGGTGGCCGCGGCGTCGGTAGGTGAGGCGGTGGATGAGCCACGGGTAGCCGTGGAAGTCGAAGATGACGGGTTTGTCAGGGGTGAACAGGGCGTCGAAGTGGGCGTCGGACAGGCCGTGCGGGTGCTCGGTGTCCGGTTGCAGGCGCATGAGGTCGACGACGTTGATGACGCGGACCTTCAGGTCGGGCAGGTACCGGCGCAGCAGCGAGGCGGCGGCCAGGGTCTCCAGGGTGGGCACGTCTCCGGCGCAGGCGAGCACCACGTCGGGGTCGGTGTCCGCGTCGTTGCTGGCCCACTCGATGATGCCCAGGCCTCGGGTGCAGTGCGCGATGGCCTCGTCCATGCTGAACAGGTCGAGCACGGGCTGCTTGCCGGCGACGATGACGTTGACGTAGTCGCGCGAGCGCAGGCAGTGGTCGCCGACCGACAGCAGGGTGTTGGCGTCCGGCGGCAGGTAGACGCGCACGACCTTGGCCTTCTTGTTGACCACGACGTCGAGGAAGCCGGGGTCCTGGTGGCTGAAGCCGTTGTGGTCCTGGCGCCACACGTGCGACGACAGCAGGTAGTTGAGTGAGGGGACGGGGCGGCGCCAGGGGATGTCGTGGCAGGCGTCCAGCCATTTGGCGTGCTGGTTGAACATGGCGTCGACGATGTGGATGAACGCCTCGTAGCAGTTGAACAGGCCGTGTCGGCCGGTCAGCAGGTAGCCCTCCAGCCAGCCCTGGCACAGGTGCTCGCTGAGGACCTCCATGACGCGTCCGCCGGGGGCCAGGTCCTCGTCGGTGGGCAGGGTCTCGGCGTTCCAGGCGCGGCCGGTGGTCTCGAAGACGGCCGACAGGCGGTTGGATGCGGTCTCGTCGGGGCCCATCAGCCGGAAGTTGTGCGGGTTGGCGGTGATGGTGTCGCGCAGGAACGCGCCGAGCACGCGAGTGGGTTCGCTGTGCTGGGTGGCGGGGGCCTTGACCTCGACGGCGTAGTCGCGGAAGTCGGGCAGGGCCAGCGGGCGCAGGATCTCGCCGCCGTTGGCGTGCGGGCTGGCGCTCATCCGGCGCGGGCCTTCGGGTACGGTCTGCAGGATCTCGGGCACGGGGCGGCCGTCGGTGTCGAACAGTTCCTCGGGCCGGTAGGAGCGCATCCACTGCTCCAGCAGCCGCCGGTAGTCGTCGTTGCCGCGGACGTCGCCCATCGGCACCTGGTGGGAGCGCCAGGTGCCCTCGACGGGTTTGCCGTCGACCTCGCGGGGGCCGGTCCAGCCCTTGGGCGTGCGCAGGATGATCATCGGCAGGTGCTCGGCCTGGCCGTTCTTGAATTCGGCGATCTGGTCGAAGACGACATCGAGGGTGCGGGCCATCAGCTCGTGCATGGTGGCGGGGTCGTCGCCGGCGACGATGTGCGGGCGGTAGCCGTAGCCCTCCATGAGTTTGACGAGTTCGTCTTCGGGGATGCGGGCCAGCACCGTCGGGTTGGCGATCTTGTAGCCGTTCAGGTGGAGGATCGGCAGGACGACGCCGTCATGGTAGGGGTCGAGGAACTTGTTGGAGTGCCAGCTGGCGGCCAGGGGGCCGGTCTCGGCCTCGCCGTCTCCGATGATGCAGGCGACGGCGAGGCCGGGGTTGTCGAAGGCGGCGCCGTAGGCGTGGGCGAGGGCGTAGCCGAGTTCGCCGCCCTCGTGGATGGATCCAGGGGTCTCGGGGGCGACGTGGCTGGGGACGCCGCCGGGGAAGGAGAACTGCCGGAACAGCTTGCGCATGCCGTCGGCGTCCTGGGTGATGTCGGGGTATTTTTCGGTGTAGGAGCCTTCCAGCCAGGCGTGTGCGACCGCGGCGGGGCCGCCGTGCCCGGGGCCGGCGATGTAGATCATCTCTTGGTCGCGCTCGGTGATGACGCGGTTGAGGTGGGCGAAGCAGAAGTTCAGTCCGGGTGTGGTGCCCCAGTGTCCGAGGAGGCGGGGTTTGATGTGCTCGGGCGCGAGCGGATCGGTCAGCAGGGGGTTGTCCAGCAGGTAGATCTGCCCGACGGACAGGTAGTTGGCGGCTCGCCAGTAGGCGTCGATTCGCTGCAGTTTCTCCATGCGGATGACAGTTCCCGCTTTTCACTTGATCATATAGGGGCCGAGGTCCTCGGGTGATCAAGGATTGCGGCCCGTGTCCCCGGTGCTTTCGGCGGTTGCGGCCGCCCGGCGGGAGCCGCCTGGCGGCCGCGCCGGAGCCTGCCGGGCACGGCGGCGGCACGGCGGCGGCAGGATGTGAGCGCGGTGGTGGCACCGCGGGAACCGGCGCGAGCGCGGTGGGGCCCGATGGCGTGGGACGAGGTGACTTTCGCCCCTAACCGTGCAGGTGAGCGCTCCGTCAGGCTGGACGGTATGAAACTCGACTCGGCCGGCCTGCAGGTGCTCTCCCGCGAGGAGTGCGTCCGCCTGCTGGCCTCCCGTCCGATCGGGCGGATCGTCTTCACCGACCGTGCCCTGCCGGCGGTGCAGCCGGTCAACTTCTGCCTGGACGGAGAGGACATCGTCATCCGCACGACGGTCGGTTCCAAGCTGGCCGCCGCCACGCGCCGCACCGTCGTGGCGTTCGAGGTCGACGAGTTCGACCCCGCCGGGCGCACCGGGTGGTCGGTGACCGTGGTGGGGCACGCGCGGGCCGTGGAGGAGCCGGTGGAGATCGAGCGGTTGGCGGCGCTGCCGCTGGCGCCGTGGGCGCCGGGCAGCCGTGACCACTTCATCGCCATCACCACCGAGCAGGTCTCCGGGCGCCGGCTCACGCAGCCCGGCTGAGTGCCCCGGCCGGGTGCCGGGGGTGCGGGCTCGTCCGCCGCTGCCGCGCGATGCGGACCTGCGGGTGGCTTGTTCCGCGTCCGCGACGGGTGACGGACGCCTGCTGGAGCGCCTACCGATCAGTGATGGGCCGCGATGAGACGTCGCAGCGCGGCGTGGGCGGGTGGTCCCCACAGGGTGGTGATCCGCCAGGCCCGGTGGGCGGTCATCAGCGGGGCGCGCAGCGTCTCGCCCATGAAGGCGGTCTGGCTGGGGCCGCGCCCGTGACCGGGGCCCGCAAGGCGCGGGTCCCCGGGGGTTCCCGGTCAGGCCGGGGCCCGCGGCCGGGCGGCGGGCAGGGTGACGGTGATCTGCGCGGCCTGGCCCGGCCGGGTGTAGGTGACCGCGTTGCCGATCAGGTTGGCGAACAGCCGGTGGACCAGGACCGGGTCGGCCCGGACGGCGGGCAGCGGTCCGACGCTCACCTGCGGGACGGGGGTGTCCGGTCCCGCGGAGGCGGCGGTCACGTGCTCGTCGGCGATCCCGCGCACCAGCGCGCCCAGGTCGACCTCGACGGGCCGCAGTACGGCGTCGCGGGCGGTGGAGTAGGCGAGCAGGTCGTCGATCAGGTGCTTCATGCGGTCGGTGGCGGCCAGCGCCCGTTCCAGGCGGCCCACCTGCCGGTCGTGGCCGGGCTGGCCGGAGAGCTGCTCGTGCGCCAGCTCGGTGAACCCGCGCACCGCGCTGAGCGGGCTCTTCAGGTCGTGGGCGACGATGTCGGCGAACGCCTCCAGCTCGGCCTCGCGCCGCCGGGTCTGCTCGTACAGGCGGGCGTTCTCGATCGCCACGACGGCCGCGGTGGCCAGCGCGCCGACCATGGTCTCTTCCTCCTCGTCGAACTCGCCGCCGCCGCGCTTCCCGGTCAGGTAGAGGTTGCCGAAGACCTCCTCGCGCACCCGGACCGGCACGCCGAGGAAGGAGTGCATCGGCGGGTGGCCCTCGGGGAAGCCGTAGGAGGCGGGGTGGTCGGCCAGGTCGGCCAGGCGCAGCGGCCGCGGGTCCTCGATGAGCAGGCCGAGCAGGCCCTTGCCGTGCGGCCAGTGCTCGATCTTCGCGATCTCCTCCTCGGTGAGGCCCACCGGGATGAAGCGCTCCAGCGTGCCGCCCTCGCCGATCACGCCCAGCGCCCCGTAGCGGGCGTCGACCAGCGCGGTCGCCGCCTCGGTGATGCGGCGCAGCACGGTCTCCAGGTCGAGGTCGCTGCCGATGGAGACCACGGCCTCCAGCAGCGCGTGGATCCGGTCGCGGGCGGCGAGCACCGTCTCCAGGTGCTCCTGCAGCTCCGCCAGCAGGTCGTCCAGCCGCATGTGCGGAATCAGCGGCCTGCCGTTCACGCTCGCGCTCCATCGTCCATCGGTTCGCTCCCCCGGTGACAGGTCATTCCCTCCTGCGGCGGAGGAAACGGGCGCCCGCCGTCCGGTGGGAGACGGCATCGTGCTTCACCCTGCGCCGCGCCGTCCTGGAGACCATGGCGCCCGTGCCGTGAGCGCCCGCTCACCGGGCGGTCGGGTCCTCGGCCGTGACGTAGTGGTGCAGGCGGGCCGAGCCCTCCAGCATCGCCGCCGCCCGCCGGGTCAGCTCGGCCCCGCGCTCGGCGATGGCTGCGCGCAGCGCCTCGGTGCTGCCGGTGCGGCGCAGGCCCTCCAGGACGGGCCGGATGCGCTCCAGGGAGTGGCGGGACTGCCGGAGCATGGCGATCATCCGTGCGTCCCGGACCTCGGCCGGGCCGAACCGGCGGTAGCCGGTGCCGGGCTCGCGCCCCGGGGCCAGCAGCCCGGCGGCCTCCCACACACGCAGCGCGGAGGCGCGCACGCCCAGGTGGGCGGCGAGTTCTCCGATGCGCAGACCCGCACGCGGCGACGGGGGGCCTGGAACCTGCCCGGCCACCGCCTCGAGTGCCTCGCCCGCCGCGCGCAGGGCCAGGCGCTGCTCGTGCAGCGCGGCGTGGCCGGCGTCGACCAGCGCCAGCGCGCCGGGCAGGTCCCCGGTGTGCACGGCCTGCATGATCGACCTGGCGGTGTCCGACCCGTATCCGCGGGCCAGGGCCCGGTAGGCGAGCAGGGCCCGGCGGTGCCGGTCGTCGAACCTGCGGTACCCGTTCGGGGTGCGCGGGGCCGGCGGCAGGACGCCGGTGTCGGCGTAGTTGCGGACCTGCTGGGCCGAGATGCCCACCAGCCGCGCCAGGTCGACCGGGCGCAGCGCCCTGTCCGTACGGCCCACCCTCGCCCGCCCCTTCCGTCCTCGCCCCCGGCGGCCTGCGGGCCGTCCGCGACAATCTTTACCAGGTGCGGGCCCGCGGCCGGACGGCTCTAAGCTGTCCGACCATGCGCATCCTCCTGCCCGCCGGCGGTTCCCGCCGGGTCCTCGGGATCCTCGCGGCGGCCGTGTGCCTGGCCGCTCCGCCGTACGGCGCCGCCGCGCAGGCCGCTCCGCCGGAGAAGCCGCCGGGCACGCCGCTGGTGAGGACCGGCAGGCTGGCGGCCGTGGAGTGCTCGGAGCCGCCGATCACCGATGGGGGGATCCCCCGCGCGCGCGAATACCTGACGGCGGCCGTGGCGTGCCTGAACAGGTCGTGGTCGGCCCATCTGGCCCGGGCCGGGCTGCGGTTCCGCGCGCCGCGGGTGCGCTTCTACGACGAGCCGGTGGCGCGGGTGTGCGGGCAGAGGTGGCCGCACGCGGACGCCTTCTACTGCACGGAGCAGGGCACGCTGGTCTTCCCGCTCACCGGCCCGTGGATCGAGGACCGGACCGACCTGTACCCGTTCAAGCAGGCGGCCCACGAGTACGGCCACCACCTGCAGAGCCTCACGGGGATCCGGGCCGCCTACGAAAGGCGCGCCGCCCGTGCCCGCGGCGCCCTGCTGACCGAGCTCAAGCGCCGCTACGAGCTGCAGGCGGATTGCCTGGCCGGGGTGTTCCTGGGCAGCGTGCGGCACTCGCTGCCCCGCACCGGGCGGGACTGGGCTGCGCTGTCGGAGGCGATCCGCCGCAGCGGCGACGACGAGGCCGACCGCCTCCACGGCACCGTCACGCACGGCGACGGCGCCGACCGGCTGCGCTGGTTCACCCGCGGCTACGGCGCGCTGTCGCCGTCGGCCTGCGACACCTGGAGCGCGAAACGGTCCTGGGTGTCCTGAGGCGCTCAGCCTTCCCCGGGCCCGCCCTCGGACTGTCGGCGGGCGGGACCGGGGGCGGGCCCGCCGAGCGGCACGCTCCACTCCAGCCGGGTCCCGCCCTCCGGCGGCGACACCGCCTGGAAGGATCCGCCCAGGCCGGCGGCGCGCTCCGCCAGGCCGCGCAGGCCGCCGCGCCCGGTGCCGGCGGGCAGCCCGACGCCGTTGTCGCTGATCGTCAGGGTCAGCCGTCCGCCGGCGGCCTCCGCCGCGACCTCGGCCCGGGTGGCCTTGGCGTGGCGCAGGATGTTGGTCAGCGCCTCGCGCAGGACCGCCAGCAGGTGCTCGGCGGCCGGTGCGGGGACCTCGGCGTCGAGCGGGCCCTCCATGCGCAGGCCCGGCATGAAGCCCAGGTGCCCGCGTGAGCTCTCCACCAGCTCCACGATCCGCGCCCGGAGGCTGGGCTCGGCGGTGTCGCGGGGCGTCTGCAGCGCGAAGATCGTCGAGCGGATCTGCCGGATGGTCTGGTCCAGTTCGTCGATGGCGTGCTGCAGGCGGCCGGCGGCCTCGGGCCGGTCCACCTTCCGCACCGTGGCCATCAGCGTCATCGCCACGGCGAACAGCCGCTGGATGACGACGTCGTGCAGGTCCTTGGCGATGCGGTCGCGGTCTTCCAGCAGGCCGAGCAGTTCGGCGTCGCGGCGGGCCTCGGCCAGCTCCAGGGCCAGGGCCGCCTGCCCGGCGAAGGCGTGCAGCGTGCGCAGGTCGGCCTGGCTGAACGGCAGGCGGCCGATGCGCTTGCCGAGCTTGAGCACGCCGCGCACGACCCCCGCGGCGCCCAGGGGCACGGCGGCCACCGGGCCGACGGCCAGGTGCTCGGCGGTCACGGTCAGCATGTCGGTGTCGGACAGGTCGGTGGACATCAGGGGCTCCCCGCGCAGGAAGGCGTCCCCGGACAGCGAGCCGGTCACGGCCACCCGGTGGTCGGCCAGCAGGTCGGCGGCCTCGCCGTCGGCCACCGTCACCCGGAGCGTCTCGCGGGTGCCGTCGGGGAGCATGACGGCCACGATGTCGGCGTCGGCCATCTCGCGTGCCCGGCGCGCCACCCGGGTGAGGACCTCCTGGGGGCCGGTCCCCGACAGCAGGCTGGTGGTGATCTCCGAGGAGGCCTGCAGCCAGGTCTCGCGCCGCCGGGTGTCCTCGTACAGGCGGGCGTTCTCGATCGCCACGCCCGCCGCGGCGGCCAGCGCGACGACGATCGCCTCGTCGTCCTCGTCGAACTGCCCGCCGCCGCGCTTCTCGGTCAGGTAGAGGTTGCCGAAGACCTCCTCGCGCACCCGGACCGGCACGCCCAGGAAGGAGCCCATCGGCGGGTGGCCGGGCGGGAATCCGTAGGAGGCGGGGTGGTCGGCGATGTCGGCCAGGCGCAGCGGTCTCGGCTCCCTGATGAGCAGGCCGAGCAGGCCCTTGCCGTGCGGCCAGTGCTCGATGCGGGCGATCTCCTCCTCGCTCAGCCCGACGGGGACGAACTGCACCAGCGCGCGCTCCTCCCCGATCACGCCCAGCGCTCCGTAGCCGGCGTCGACGAGGGTGGCGGCGGTCTCCACGATGCGGCGCAGCACGGTCTCCAGATCGAGGTCGCTGCCCACCGAGACCACGGCCTCCAGCAGCGCGTGCACCCGGTCGCGGGTGGCCAACACCGCCTCCAGGCGGCTCTGCAGCTCCGCCAGCAGGTCGTCCAGGCGCATGTGCGGGCTGAGGGCGTGCCGTTGCCTGTCGGTCATACCGGGAGTCTCGCACCTCGGCCGGGACCTCGTTGGCTCCGGGGAGAGGCGGCCGGCCGGTCGGGCGGTTTCCGCGCCCTGCCGCACCGGCCGGGACGCCCGGTGCGGCAGGGCGTCCCGGCGGCACCGGTACGGGGCGTGCCGGGTGGGCTGTTTTGACCGGTGACGGCAGCGGGAAGGCAGGGACGGAAAGGACAAATGGGATAAACGGTGTAAACCGTCCGTCAGAGAAGGGAACCGTCATGTCCCGTCACCTCCGGCCGATCGCGGCCGCCGCACTGACCGGCTTCGGGTTGCTGCTGACCAGCACCCCCGCCTCGGCCCAGCCCGACCCCAACCTCCCGGCCCTGCCCGGAACCGGCGGCTGGGTCACCTGCCAGTGCGAATCCGGCCCCGCCACGGCCCTCATCCCGCCCCAGGCTCCGGCCGCCCCGACCGCTCCGGCCTTCCCGAGCATGGTCCCGTCGGCCGCCGGCGAGGACGAGAACGGCGAGGACGAGACGGAGACGCCCGGGACGGGGGAGCCCGGGACGGGGGAGCCCGGGACGGGGGAGCCCGGGACGGGGGAGCCCGGCACCGAGGCGCCCGAGACCGAGGTGCCCGGCGCCATCACCGTCGGCGACGTCGAGACCGGCGACATCACCACCGGGCCCATCGTCACCGTCACCGTCGAGTAGGCGGCCAACGGCCTCCGGAGTCCCCGGCCGCCTCGGCCGGGGACTCCCCCGCGTGCGAGGCGGCGGACCGCGGCGCGCGGGTACGGCCTCCTCGACGTCGCCGGCCTTCGGCCGCCGCCTCGAACCCCGCCGCCGGGCGCAGCGGCGGTGCGGCGGGAACCGGCTCGGCGAAGGGCACGCCCACGGCGAAGACCGTGCCGCCGACGACGCCCATGCCGCCCCGGACGTGGGGCGGGCCGCAGGTCAGGCGGGCGGGCGGACCCTGCGGTTGCGGACGGCGTCATCGCGGTCGAGGTGGGCCAGGACGGCCGCGAGCACCGCGCGGGTCTCGGCGATCCGGTCCGCGCCGAACCGCTCGGCGAGCTCGGCCTCCAGCGTGGCGCGGTGGGCGCGGGCCGCCTCGACGGCGGCCGCGGCGTGCGGTGTCAGGCGAAGCAGGCGGGTGCGGGCGTCGCCGGGAGCGGGCTCACGGGTGAGCAGGCCGCGGCGCTCCATGTCACCGGCGGCCTTGGACGCCGCCTGCTGGGTGACGCCCATGCGCTCGGCCAGGGCGGTGACGGACAGCGGCGCCTGCAGGAGGTGCTGGATGACCACGCCGTCGTTGAAGCGCAGGCCGCCGAAGCCGTCGTCGGCCATGCGGCGCCGCACCTCGTCCGTCATGGCCCAGCCGGCGAACAGGGCCACCAGGGACAGATCGAGCGTCTCCGTGCGAGAATTAACAACCATGGTTGTGAATTCTCCCGTCCCGCCCGCCGACCTGCTCGAGGAGTTCGTGGGAATCGCCCACCGCATCGTGTGGTGCTCCCTCGCCACCGTGGACGGCCGCGGCCGGCCGCGCTCCCGTGTCATGCATCCGTACTGGGAGCGGACCGGCGACGGCGTCGTCGGATGGGTCCTCACCCGTCCCACCCCGCTCAAGGTGGCGCACCTGTCGCAGCATCCGTACGTGTCGTGCTCGTACTGGGATCCGGCCCACGAGGTGGCGGTGGCCGAGTGCGAGGCCGCCTTCGCCGATGACGAGGCGACGAGGAAGAAGGTGTGGGACCTGTTCGCGAACGCGGACGAGCCGCTCGGCTACGACCCGCGCATCCTGGGCGGCGAGGACCACCGGGACGCGCGCATCACCGTGCTCAAGATGACGCCCTGGCGGCTCAGCACGCTCAAGGCGGCGTGGCGGCGCCCCGCCTGACCGGCGGCGGCGGTGTCCGCGCCGGGCTGGGCCGGGCAGCTGACCCGCCCGGCCCTCCGGGCGGGTCAGCTGCGGCCGAGCATCTCAGCGGTGAGGACGCCGCCGCCGAGGCCCCAGCCGCCGTCGGGGACCTCCTCGAGGAGGACCAGAGTGGTCGCCCTGGCGCGCTCGCCGTACACCTCGGCGTAGGCGTCGGTGACGGCGTCGATGAGCTTCTTCTTGGATTCGGGGGTCAGGGTGTCGGCGGGGACCTTGAGGTTGGCGAACGGCATGATGACTACCTTTCGTGCGATGGTGATTCGGAGTGAGGCGGCCGAGGACGGCAGCCCCTCGGCGCCCGCGCACCGGTAGGGCCCGGCCCGGAGGCGCCGGCGACGGCGACGGCCCGCCGTGCGGCGATCAGACGATCCCGCCGTTCGCGCGCACGACCTGTCCGTTGATCCAGTGTCCGGCCGGGCTCGCCAGGAAGGAGACGACCTCGGCGATGTCCTCGGGGGTGCCGAGCCGCTCCAGCGGCGGCTGTTTGGCGAGCCGCTCGATCGTCGCCTCGTCCTTGCCGTCCAGGAACAGTTCGGTGGCGGTCGGTCCGGGCGCGACGGCGTTGACCGTGATGTCCCGTCCCCGCAGCTCGCGGGCGAGCACCAGCGTCATCGCCTCGACGGCGCCCTTGCTCGCGGCGTACGCCCCGTAGCCGGGGAACTGCAGGCCGACCACGGAGGTGGACAGGTTGACGAGGGCGCCCCCGGCGCGCAGGCGGCGCGCGGCCTCCCGGGCCATCACGAACGCGCCGCGGATGTTGGTGCGGTGCAGGGCGTCCAGCTCGTCCAGGTCGAGGTCGGCGATCGGGGACAGCGACAGCCGCCCCGCCGAGTTGACGACCACGTCGACTCCGCCGAAGGACTTCTCCGCCGCGTCGAACATCTCCGCGACGGCGCCCTCGTCGGCCACGTCGGCCCGGAGCGGTACCGCCCGGCCCCCGGACGCCGTGATCTCCTCGACCACCTGTGCCGCGGCGGAGGCCGATCCGTGGAACCCCACCGCGACCGCGCAGCCGCGTGCCGCCAGCGCCACCGCGATCGCCCTGCCTATCCCCCGCGAGCCGCCGCTGACGACGGCCACGCGCTGATCACTCATGGAGGACTCCTCTCCCCTATCGCCGATATGGATCTGCCGTATCGGCGCTACAAGACGACGGTAGCACAGATTCGTATCGCCGCTATCGGGTGGCGCTATCATCGATCGCATGGCAGAGACGGACACGCTCCGCGCGGCGATGATCGAGGCCGCGGAGCGGCAACTGGCGTCCTCCTCCGACCACGAGATCGCCACGCGCGCGGTCTGCGAGGCTGTCGGCGTGAGCCAGCCCGTGCTCTACCGCTTGTTCGGTGACAAGCGCGGGCTGCTCGACGCCGTCGCCGACCACGGGTACGAGCGGTACGCCGCGCTCAAGGCCGCCCAGGAGCAGACCGGCGACCCGGTCGCCGACCTGCACGCCGGCTGGGACGGCCACATGGCGTTCGCGCGGGCGAACCCCGCCCTCTACCAGCTGATGTTCACTCCGCGGCCGTGGTCGCACTCGACGGCGCGAGATCGCGTGATGGACCTGCTGGTGGCGGCGCTCACCCGGTGCGCGGCGGTGGGCGCGCTGAAGCTCGAACCGCGGACCGCCGCTCAGCTGATCTTGTCGGCGAACATCGGGACCGCGCTGGACCACATCGCCAGACCCGCTCTGTTCGAGGACCCCGCGCTGTCCCACCGCATGCGCGACGCCGTGTTCTCGCACGTGCTGACCGAGACGTCCGCCCGGCAGGACGCCGATCCTCTGCGGACCGCCGCGCTGCGCCTGCGCGCACAACTCCAGCTCGGCGGCACCGACGCCCTCGAACCGGCCGAAACCGCTCTCCTGCAGCGATGGCTCGAACGCATCGCACAGCCCTGATCCGCCGGATGCGCCGCGGGACGCCGAGGACGTAGCGGCCGATCGCTTGGTTGCGGGAGCCTGCGATGCCGACGGTGGTGGCGCCTCCGCTCCCGACGGTGACGCCGGCGGCTGCCGGCGTCGGGCACGGCCGGCGCCGCGGTGGGGCACGCGTCCGGCGTGCAGGCGGCCGGCCGCGGCGCGGACGCGCTTGCGCAGGCCGCGGCGCGGCCCGCGCCGTCACCCGGGAGCGCCCTGGGCGTCGTCGCCGTCGTCGTCGCGCTGGTGACCGCGGCGGGCGTCGCGGTCGAAGATGCCCAGGATCTCGCAGGGCCCGCCTTCGGCGCCGATCGCGTGCGGCATCATCGTGGGGAACTCGGCGGCCTGGTTGGTCTCGAGGCGGAAGCGGCGGTGACCGAGCATGAGGACCGCCGTGCCGGACAGGACGACGAGCCATTCGCGTCCCGGGTGGGCGCGCATGCGCGCCGGGTTCTCGGGGGGCGGCCCGGTCATGCGCTGGCGCACCACGCTCATCCCGGGGTCGGCCTTGACGGTCCAGTGCATCCGGCCGCGGGCGCCGTCGATCACCGGGCTGGTGACGACGTCGTCGGCGGCGGTCTCCACGAGTTGATCCAGCGTGGTGTCCAGGGCGCGGGCGAGGGTGACCAGCTGGTCCAGTGCCAGGCGGCGCCGGCCGTTCTCGATGCGGCTCAGCGAGGACTGGCTGATGCGGGCACGGGAGGCCAGCTCCTCCAGGGACCAGCCCTGCGCCACCCGCAGGGCGCGGATGCGTTTGCGTACGAGGCTGTCCAGGTCTCCATCTTCTTGCGTCATGAGCAACATCGTATGCCTCAGTCGCAAACACGGCTTAACGTCGTGTCCGGACGGTCCGCGACGCCCGGCCGGGAAAGGCAGGAGGCCACGACTGCGACGGCTTCTCCGCACGCGAGCGACGCACCACCCGGCGGGGCCGTCGACGCGTCCCGGCTGTGGCGGCCCGGACGCGGGCCCGCGCCGGGGGCCCGGGCGCTCTGAAGCCGCCGCTGCCTCGACGTGTGCGGCGGCCCGGGCCCCGCCCCCCTTCACCCGGCGGCCGGCCATGCTCCGGCGCCGACTCGGCACGCCCATTTCGAGAGGAATCCCATGAGTACGAACGAGCCCGTACAGGCCGCGCAGGCCGATGGCGGGGACGTCCCCGACGCGCGCCGGCTGCGCACGATCCTGATCACCGTCTCCATCGCCCTGATGGCGGTCATCGCCTCGGTGACCGGGCTGAACGTCGCGCAGACCCACATGGCCGTGGAATTCGACGCCTCCCAGAGCACGGTCCTGTGGATCATCAACGGCTACACCCTCGCCCTGGCCGCACTGCTGCTGCCGCTCGGCGCCGTCGGCGACCGCCTGGGCCGCAAGCCCGTGCTCGTCACCGGACTGAGCGTCTTCGGCGTCGCCACCGTCGTCGCGGGCCTGGCTCCGACGGCGGAGGTGATGCTCGCCTCCCGCGTGGCGGGCGGCGTGGGCGCCGCCATGATCATGCCGATCACGCTCGCCGTCATCACCTCCACCTTCCCGGAAGAGCAGCGCGGCAAGGCGATCGGCGTGTGGACCGGCATCGCCGGCGGCGGCGGCGTCCTGGGGATGTTCCTCTCCGCGCTCCTCGTCGACGTCGCCGACTGGCGCCGGCTGTTCGTCCTGCCGGCGGTGCTGGTCCTCGTGGCCCTGGCCATGACGCTGAAGTCGGTTCCCGACTCCCGCCAGACCTCGGCCCACCGATTCGACACCATCGGCGCAGTGGTCTCCGCCGTCGCCGTGGTCGGCCTCATCTTCGCCCTGCAGGAAGGCCCCGAACGCGGCTGGACCGCCCCCGCGACGCTGTTCGGCCTCGCCGTCGGCCTCGTGGCCGCCGTCGGCTTCGTGGCCTGGGAGCTGCACCGCCGCGACGCCTCGCTGCTGGACGTGCGGCTGTTCCGGGAGCGCGGACTGGCCGGCGGCTCGATCACGCTGCTGGTGGTCTTCGGTATCCAGGCGGGCATCGGCGTGGTCCTCTTCCCGTTCCTGCAGGCCGTACTCGGCTGGTCGGGCCTGCTGTCCACGACGGCGATGATGCCCATGGCCGTCATGATGATGACGGCCTCCGGCCTGGCCCCCAGGCCGGCCGCGCGTATCGGCGCTCGCTCGACCGCGGTGGCGGGCATCGCGCTGTCCGGCGTCGGCATGGCGCTCATGGCCCTGTTCGCCTCCGTCGGCGGCGGCTACCCGTCCGTCCTGCCCGGCCTGCTCTCCATGGGCGTCGGCATGGGCCTGTCGATGACCCCGTCCACGGAGGCGATCACCGCCTCCCTGCCGCGCGGGAAGCAGGGCGTCGCCTCCGCACTCAACGACGTCACCCGCGAGTTCGGCACCGCGCTCGGCGTCGCCCTGCTCGGCGCGCTCGTGTCCGCCGGCTACCGCGGCGCCATCGACGACAGGCTGCACGGTGTCCCCCAGGAGGCCGCCGACACCGCGCGGGAAGGCGTGGCCAACGCCGTCGCAGCGGCGGGCGGCGCCGGCCTGCACGCGCAGGACCTGCTCCACGCGGCCCAGCAGTCCTTCGTCGACGGCTGGCGGCAGGCCATGTGGGCGGGCGCCGCCGTCATGGGCGTCCTGCTCGTCTACATCGCCTTCCGCGGCCCCGAGAACACGCCTGCCGCGATCGAGGACGAGGCGGAAGCCACTGAGGCCGTCACCGCCCGCTGACCGCACGGCACCGGGCAACGGCCGCCCTCCGCGGGCGCCCGGGACACGCGGCGACGCGGAGCGCTCCGATCGCTCTTCCGCCGCCGTCCTCTCCGTCGCCCCCCGTACCCGGCGCGGAAAAGCCCCGGAGCCTGCCGCGCCGAGGCCGGCTGCGCCGATCCGCCGGCCGGGCACGGCCGGCACCGGGCCGGGACGCCGGGAACCGGACGGTCACCCCGGCGTCTCCGGCGGCGGCGCGGCGCGCAGCTCGGCGGCGACCGCCCGTTCCCTCAGCCCGGCCGCCTCGGCCCGCGCGGCCTCCAGCTGCTGGCGCAGATCGGCCACGCGCGACCGCTCCAGCAGCAGCTCCAGGCGTGCCTCGTCACGCTCGGCCCGCATCCGCTCGGCGTCCTGCCGGAGCGCCCGCCCCTCCTGCTCGGCGGCGGCGACCCGGCGGGCGGCCGACTCCTCCGCCGCGGCGACCCGCGCGGCCGCGTCCGCCTCGACCTGTACGGCCTGCGCCTGCGCCTGCGCCTGGGCGGTGCGCGCCTCGACCGCGTGCATCTCCGCCTGGGCCCGTGCCCGGGCCTGCTCGTCGGCGCGGGCCAGGGCTCTGTCCCGCTCGGCGGCGGCGGCCTCGGCCTGCGCCGCCGCGGCGGCGGCGGCCTGCTCGGCCTCGGTCCTCGCTTCGCTCGCCCGCTCCGCCGCGGCGCGCGCCTCGTCGCGCTCGGCCAGCGCCCGCTCCGCCCGCTCCCGGTCCTGTACGGCCCGCGCCAGCGCCTCGTCGCGCTCGGCCTCTGCGGCCTCCACCCGCTCGGCCATCTCCCGCACCGCCGCGTCCCGCGCCGCCTCGGCCTGCTCGGCCCTGCGCCGCGCCTGCGCCTCGGCCTTCCTGGCCATGCGCTCGGTGCCGGCCGCCTCGCGCAGCGCGGCCAGCGCCTGCTCGCGCGCGGTCTCGGCGTCGCGCAGCGCGGTGTCGCGCTCGGCCAGGGCCTCGGCCGCCTGCGCGGCCATCGCGTCGCGCTCCCGGCGGGCGTGCTCGGCGGCCTCGCGGGCGAGCCGTACCTGCTCGAACGCCTGCTCCCGTTCGGTGCGCGCGATCGCCACCCTGGTGTGCGCCTCGGCCTGCACCGCGCTGATCCGCGCCTCCACCCCGGCCGGGCTCAGCTCCTCGGCGAGCACCTGGGCCAGCGGGGCGATGGCCGCCGCCATGCCCTTCTCCATGCGCTCGTAGAACTCCTCCGCCCGGGCCAGCGCCCCCTCCAGCCCCGGGGTCGCCCGGCGCAGCTCCCGCTCCCGCTTGGCCGCGGCCTGGCAGTCGCCGTCCGGGCAGTAGGAGCGTGGCCGTCCCCGCCCCGGCCGCTGCTCGACCGGGCGCCCGCAGTGCTTGCACGGCCTGACCGCAGCCGTCTGCTCCGTCATGGGCTCAGCCTAGCATTATTTTTTTCTGGAAAATAAAAATAAACAAATCTGGTCTGTTGCGCCGCTGGAAGTGTTCACCAACTACCGGGAATGACAATTCCCGCAAGTTGGAAGGTGGCGGGCCACCGGTCCGACCGAGGCGTCAGTGCGACTCTGCACCAGGATGTCTAGGACTCTGCATGAGGTGTCAATGCGCAGGTCGCCGACGGTTTCCTGTGATCGGGATCCTTCACGGCCACCGCCCCGGCAGCGCCGCCAGCACGGTGAACACCACGCCGGCGGCTGTCCGCAGGTCACTCGTGTCCGGCGACGCTGGGTCCGACCTGGCGGGCGGTGTGAGCGAAGGAGCGGATCAGGTCGGTTTCGGTGGCGGTGCGCCACAGCAGCGCCCACCGTGCTGGAGGTGCGTCGCGAATCGGTACGTAGACGATGTCGGGCCGGGAGTGGTAACGGCTGGCATGGGAGTGTACGAGCGCGACGGCTTCGCCGTTGGACAGGATCGGCAGCAGTTCGCTCTCGGCGGTGACGGCCGGCCCCACGCGGATCGGCCGCCCGCCGGGGGTGTGGCTGGGGACGAGGGCCTGCCGCCAGTAGTCGGGTTTGGCACCGCCGATGACGATCTCGTCGGCCAGGTCTGGAGTTGCCCCGGTTCGATAGACACATCAGGGCTTGCGGCTACGCGGCAGCA